>JAEEPV010000198.1 GCA_016284975.1 Solobacterium sp. | reverse complement strand
GGGAAGCCGATACACTTGGGACGTGGCTGGCAATATTTGATAATAACGGAGATGTCGTGGCATCGATTTCCAAACGGCCGGATATCTCCGGAATCCTGCGGATCCTGGAAGAAGAAGGGGATGAGCTGATCAGCAGCTGTGACAGTATCGCCCTCGAAATTGATATCGAAGAACCGATCCTGGATAAGATTTTTGAACTGGCAGAAAGGTATGACAAGAAGGTCTACGCTGCGGTATCAAATATGTCGATCGCAATGGAACGGCGGGAATATCTGCCAAGACTCGGATGTCTTGTATGCAACCTGCAGGAAGCAGGACTGCTGTTCTCTGCGGAACTGGAACGTCTGGAACGGGATGAACTGATTGAGATAATCCACCGGATGGTAAGTCAGGCAAGAATTCCGAAGATGGTCGTAACACTTGGGGCAGATGGATGTATCTACAGCAGTAAAGAAGAAATCGGATACTATCCTTCGTATGCTGTGGATGTTCTGGATACGACGGGTGCAGGAGATTCCTTTTTCGCAGGGGTGTGCGCAGGACTGACCTATGGCAAGAACCTGTGGGAAGCCTGTGAGATCGGTACCCGTATCGCCTCATCTGTCATTGTCACAAAAGAAAGCACCTGTCCGGTATTCATGCCGGAGGAATTTGGTATTTCACTCGATGCGTAATACCGGGAAAACAAAAGAAAAAACAATCCGAAAACCGGATTTGCATGCCGAACCGGAACCGATGACCCTGGAAGAAATCCGATCCTTCCAGCGGATCGAAGGAGTCCGGCTGGATAATGAGACGATACAGAAAGTACATGCGGACCAGTTTCTGGAATGCATCTGGAACCGGGTGAACGCATCCGGCAGCTTTCGGGGAATTCGCTTTTCCGATGTAATCTTTGATCATTGTGATTTTTCGAATGCGATATTCGATGAAACCAGCTTTGTCCGATGTCAGTTCAGCCAGTGCCGGATGACCGGAATTTCACTGATCGACGCCTCGTTTACGGATGTGACACTGGAAAAATGTACCTGTGCCTACGCAAACCTCAGCTGCACCCGATGGAACCGTGCTTCGTTTGACGAAGTGGTGTTAAAAGAAGCAGCGTTTGGAGAGTCCCTGCTGAATGCGGTATCCGTTCATGCATGTGATTTTACCGGCTGTGAATTACCGGGGACATCTCTGAAAGATATCGATCTTTCCGATTCCGTTCTTCAGAATATTATGATCCGCCCGGAAGATATAAAAGGTGCGGTGCTCAGTGCAGAACAGGCTGTGATCTGTGCACAGCTGCTGGATGTAAAAATCAAATACTAGATGATGGAAATGCAGGAAACCCAGAGGGTTTTGGAACAGACGCAAGAAGCCGGTAACCTTTTTGATTACCGGCTTTAATCATATGTGTCACGATTCCGCTTTGATCTGATATTCCGCTTCAAACGACTCCAGCGGCATCGGTTTGCTGAACAGGTAGCCCTGGAAGAGCTCGCAGCC
This sequence comes from Solobacterium sp., assembly GCA_016284975.1. Classification (GTDB taxonomy): domain Bacteria; phylum Bacillota_I; class Bacilli_A; order Erysipelotrichales; family Erysipelotrichaceae; genus Bulleidia. The sequence continues at coordinate 2,564 of JAEEPV010000198.1, read as the reverse complement.
CATCTGCGATAACGACCGGAACTGTTCTTCGGTTTCAATGCCCTCCGTAAGCGGCACCATTCCAAGCTCGGATATCATATTGAACATGTTGCGGAGAATGATCGAAGAGCGCTTCTGATCTTCTGCACGGTTGATAAACTTCATGTCAACTTTAATGACATCAACCGGCATGTCTTTCAGCATATTCAACGAGGAGTAGCCGCTTCCGAAATCATCCATCTCAATCACAAAACCGTCATCACGCAGGTGCCGTAAGATCTCCAGAATGTTGTCGCTGTCATTCATCATTACCGTTTCCGTAATCTCGATGCGCAGGCTGGAAGACGGAATGCCGTATTCCCTGACAAGTGTCTTCAGTTCTTCTCTCACATCAAAGAAGAAGAAATCCTTGGGCGAAATGTTTACCGAAATGAAAGTGTCTACATAGCCAAGATTCTGCCAGCGTTTCAGGATCTCGCACGAGCTTCTCCACATATAACGGGCAATATCCGAAATCATTCCGTTTTCTTCAAAAACCGGAATAAAGCGGATGGGAGGCAGCAGCCCTTTTTCCGGATGAATCCATCGGACCAGCGCTTCCGCACCGATCATTTTTCCGTTTGGATCAACAATCGGCTGAAGATATGGACGAATCTGCTTTTCTTCCAGCGCCTGTTTCAGCCGCATCGAAATCTCCTGGCCCCACAGAACGTTTTCCCGCATCGCATCATCATAGAGTGTAATGTGCTTTTTATAGTCGTTCTTTATGGTATCCATCGCAAGATGGGCACGGTCGAACATGATGGAGACATCCATGTTTCGATCGGTAACTTTATAAACACCCTCATGAATGGTTATGGTGTGAACAATACTGTCTTTTTCAATCCGGAATTCGGAAACGAATTTTTCGGCCAGATCTTTATCAAATTCCTCTTCCGAAAAACAGAATCCAAACGTGTCTGATCCGATCCGTCCGAAGATCGCAGATCCGGGCATCTTTGACTGGATATCCCAGGCGACCGATTTCAGGGCATAATCCCCGAACTCCTCTCCGAAGATATCATTGATCATCTTGAAGTTCTTGATATCGGCAAAGGCAACATAAAATGTTTTATCCGGATTCGAATCAATTCGCTCTCTGACTTTTTCATAGAGATGCTTTTTCGTATACAGCCCGGTAAGCGGATCATGGTTGGCAATATAGCGCTCTATCTGCAGTTTGTTTTCGGCTTCGGTATCGTCCATGACACTCAGGACTGAACCCAGTATTTTCTTGTTGTTGTCATAGACAAAGTGTTTTGAGAGCTTGTAGTACCGATCACCAAGTGTTCTGCGGCATACCCAGTCACTGTTTTCAAGCTCGAGGTCCGGAAACTTCTGATTGAGAAGCTCCGCATAATGCGAAGAATCCCCTTCACTGGCTCCAATCAGTTCCAGACCATTCTCATCTACCCAGATACATTTCCCGTCATCATCAAAGAAGAACAGGCCGTCTGTAAGACCGGACGCAAGATCCGCAAGCAGGTGATCCAGCAGGCGGCGGGGACGGTAATAAAGTGAAAAATAGAACACCAGAATGCCGAAGACCCCATAGGCAATTACGGACCGTTTCACCGGTGTATGGGAGAAGAGATAGAAAATCTCCCACAATCCTGTAAACAGCAGTAAAGCAAATATAATCGAGTATTTTTCCCGGTAGATTTTTGCGCCCCGGATCATTTTTTCCAGCAGAATGATCAGGATCACCGCCATGATGACATAGACCAGTGCCAGGTGAAGATTTCTTCCGAGATAGGAGTGCACATCATAATACGGTTCTCCATATGCCATAACCATGTTTGGCGCAAACGCATGACCGAAGAACGGATTGCACAAAAGCTGGATGATATCCAGTGCGATCACTCCCAACAGCACGGTCTGCCATTTTCTATTCCACTTCAGCCCGCAGTAGTCCATCACAAAATCCAGCAGACAGTACATGGTGATATCAATACCGATCGCATATAAGTATCTTCCAAACAGCGCAAACCCCTCGGTATGAGCGATGATGATAATGATATTTCCAAGGATCGGCGGGAAAAGCGCAATCAAAAAGGTTGTCACTTTCTTCGCAATCGGCTGCTCAGAGCGACTCGAGATATGTATACAGCAGACAAGTGCCGCCGCAAGCACCAGTATCAGACCCGCAATCGCATTTCTCATGAAATCGTCCTATTATAACTAAGTTTACTTAAGTAAAATCAATAAGTTTTTTGATTTACTAATACCATGTTAAGTTAGATTGAAACTTTCTGTAAAGAACTAATGCATGTCAGATGATGCATGTTTTTCCGGACATAAAGTTTCGGAAAACACATCGACATGGATGCAGGTGTATCTGCCGAAGAGGGAGCGTGCAGCGCCATACGATATGTCTGTTTCCTCTTTGGATGTCTGTCCTGCCGGGTTCATGGCTATAAGGCGGATTGCTTGCGGAAAAGAGCGCGTTCGTTATGATAGAGAAAGGGAAAATCAAATATGATACTGAATACCGGAAGCCGGACCGATATACCGGCATTTTTCAGTGAATGGCTGGTGAATCGCCT
>JAEEPV010000197.1 GCA_016284975.1 Solobacterium sp. | reverse complement strand
CGATGAGAGAAGTCAGAATCAAACTGGTGTCGAATGATCCGATAATGGACTATGCAGTTTCAAAACCGGAAGACGCAATTGTTGTGATGCAGTCGATAATTGGAGATATGGCGAACGAGTATTTCGCGGCGGTATATCTCAATGCAAAGAATAAGCCGCTTGATTATCTGGTTGCAGGTATTGCCGGTACGGATTATTCAAGGCTTGATCCTGCAACAGTTATTAAAGGAGCTTTGCTGCAAAATGCCCCGAAAGTGATGCTGTTTCATAATCATCCATCTGGCGAGGTGATTCCTTCCCAAACAGATTTTGCAACAACACAAAAAATGATGATGGCAGGAAAGCTCAACAACATCGAAATCCTGGATCATGTAATTGTCTCAGGAGATGCTTTTCATTCAATGGCAGAAAATGGAGAATTGGAACTATCAAGTTCGGAGTATCTTGCTGGGCTCCGGACACTACGTGAAATGCCACTTGATGAATTTAATGAACGCTATGCGTTTCTTGCAGGAGACAAAAACCAGAATAATCAGTTCACGCTATAGGACACGAATTAAATGCCCATGTATCTGTTAATGACGACAAGATACATGGGCATCTTTTTTAATATTTTAAGAATTTGAATGCGTCGGGCAAAATAAGATGACTGACCAGAGGTCAGCAGAAAACTGACCGATCATGATGAAAAAGTCTTTTGAGCAGATATAGAAATGATTATGATTTTGAAAGATTTATTTGCTTAATGATGGAGAATCAATTCGATACATATCGGAGAGGCAGAAGGGACATAGGACTGTGTCTTCATCGGTGTCCTTCAGATCGTACATATCACGAAGGATGCGGAGATCTTTTTCCGGGAGGTATTCTTGGTATCCACATTTTATACACTTCATCAATACACTCTTGTCGGTATTGTCTGTCATTTGATTTTCCCTCCAATGGATTATATGTATCTGCGTATTTAAGAATGAATCCACACTTGCACAGCAGAATATCTCTATTGAATGTATCACATACGGCGGTTCGGAGTCTGAGTTTGCGAAGTTTTTGACGCCGCTCATTTTCTCTTGCGCGTTTATCTCTGGACGCCTTTTTTTCTTTCCCTGACAGCTCGTATATTCTCTCCAGCCGCTTTTTCTTTTTCGGGTGGTAGAAACCGTAATAACGAACAGTACGGAATCCATCATCAGGTATATGAATGATCATCTTCTTGAGCAGTTCGATCGCCGGTTCCGTAACGTCGATACGTTTTTCCGTTTTGTGGTCATTGTAATACCACTTCACTATGTCGGTTTTACGGTCGTATGAGATCAGACGGCTTTCAGCCATTGCTGGACGGGAAGCGTATCGCATCATGTAACTGACACATCCGGCAATGTCCTTGGAATATTTCTTGTTCGGATTTGGAGACTGGTCTTCTTTGTTATAACGGGCATAAACATAGAATCCTTTGTCCTGGTCAATATAGCTTCTGTTCATATACGGACGGAACTTCTGGCCAAAGAAATCAAGCATCAGTCGATTCAATTCGTACTGCCAGGTTTTTCTGAGGCTGGTGAAATTGAAATAATGAAAATGCTTAATGCAGTCTTTGACCGGATCGTATATCAATTCGGGTACCAGGGCATGAATATGACAGTTCCACTTTAAATCTCTTCCGAATGTATGGATTGAAGCGATCATTCCAAAATCATTGGCAGAGTCGAAATTGCGGTAAAGATAGTAATTATCCTTATCGTTATGAAGTTTCCCGGTTTTAGCACGTTTTCGCTTTTCTTTTCGATACAAATTTTCATTCACGATTTTACAAACAGTGTTTCTGGCTGCCACGAAAAGGAGATTCAAGGCTTTTCTGTCTTTACGGAAGAGAATGCGATATTCTTCTGGAATGGTAAAAACGAAATGGCGGTGAGGAGTATCCACACACATCGTCTCAGCTTTTATAGCCAGCAGTTTTTGGTATTTAACGCCGCATGAAGTGCAGAAGCGGGAATGACATTTCCTGCAGAAGACCATTTCGTTTTCACAGTTGGGACATTCGAAAACATCAAATCCAAGATAAAAAGTATTACAAAGCATTATTTTCTGAATATTATCAAGAACACAAGATCGAAGCTTACCGATCGAATGCATTTCAACAAACCAGTCATAATGATTCCAAAGAATCGTTTTGATCTTTGGCTTGTTTGGGTCGTAATGAAAATCATCACAACATAAAGTGCCATTTTCAGGCAAAACAGTATAAAGTGCTTCGTCCATACCCAAATTATAAAATGAGCAGATTCTTCGCATCTGCTCAATGTTTTGCTATTTTAACAGTGGTCACCGAAGGTGACCTTTTTTTATGGGATTGCTTGAAATGTGTGAGCAGATAGCCTTCACGTACGCATCCTTCCAAGATCCGGAGGGTTTCTGCATGATAGGCTTTCATGATCCCCACCAGCATATTCATGCCGGGAGCCAGCACTGCCCATCGGCCGGGCGAAATAACGCTTTTCATTGCCGCAATCGTGACCGGTTCTTCTGCCAGCAGGTTTTCCAGCATCGTTTCAACGTGCCGTACCATCAGCACTTCCCCTGGAAACAGCGCATTTCCAAGCAGCCCGGTCGCTCTTGCGGTGCCGCCGATCCCGACAATTACCGGACTTGGCGTATCTAACAGCTTGGGCGCCTTCAGAAAGGCGTCTTTCATATACTGTTCCGGTATGGATGGATCCACCGGCAGTTCTTTCAGACGCACTGCTCCGATCGGCAGGGATAACGCCTCATGGATCTCTCCGTCTTTAAAGGAGATCAGCTCCGAACTTCCGCCGCCGACATCAAACGCATTGCCGGTTGCGATATCCGAACAGTCCATCCGGCTGCCGTAGAAGTCCAGTTCTGCCTCTCTGCGGCCGCTGAGCGGTTCGATCACAAATCCGCTTCTTGCCAGTCCCTCCATCAGTTCATCGGTAT
>JAEEPV010000196.1 GCA_016284975.1 Solobacterium sp. | reverse complement strand
TCCTGGTATGCGAGGGGCGGAGTTTCCAAAGCTCAGAAGGAAGTCATTATCGAAAATGGCGTATACGTTGGTGTAGAGGACTAATCAGCAGGATTTACGAAGAATTTTACAGGTTGCCGATGGAAACATTGGCAACCTTATTGTATTTTTAAGGGAAGGGGGAAATTTGTATGGCCTTTTTATCCTATCTGATTAATGGGCTGAGCCTCGGGAGTGTATATGCCATCATTGCACTTGGTTATACGATGGTCTACGGCATTGCGAAAATGCTGAACTTTGCCCATGGCGATATCATGATGATCGGCGCGTATGTAGCGTTCTTCGCTCTGAGCAGTTTTGGTATCCCGGTGATTCCGTCTGTGCTGCTTTCGATGCTGGCTACGACGTTACTTGGTGTTGTGATCGAACGGCTGGCCTATAAGCCGCTTCGGAATGCAACAAGCCTGTCAGTACTGATCACCGCGATCGGTGTCAGTTACTTTCTGCAAAACGGAGCTCAGCTGCTCTGGTCTTCATCTACGAAAGTATTCCCGGCGATCATCAGTAACGGTGCAGTAAAGCTGTTTGGAGGGGAACTTCAGATCTCCTATCTGACTTTGGTGACGATTGTGGTATGCATCGCTGTCATGGTCTGCCTTACCCTGTTTATCAACAAAACCAAAACAGGCATGGCAATGCGTGCCTGTTCGGAAGACAAGGGTGCCGCAACGCTTATGGGCATCAATGTCAATTTGATTATTTCAATTACATTCGCAATCGGTTCCGGCATTGCGGCGATCGCGGCAGTGTTGCTTTGTGCGACATATCCTACACTCAGCCCGACACTTGGTTCCATGCCTGGTATCAAGGCATTTACCGCGGCGGTATTCGGCGGAATCGGTTCGATTCCCGGCGCGTTCCTGGGCGGACTTATGCTTGGTGTAATTGAGATCCTTGCCAAGGCATATGTTTCGACCCAGCTGAGTGATGCAATCGTATTTGCGGTACTGATCATTGTTCTGCTCATTAAGCCGACCGGACTGCTCGGACGCAAAATGAGCGAGAAGGTATGAGGAGATACGGTATGAAGACAGAAAACAATTTCTTTAAGAAACTCTTCGCAAAGAACTATCGCAGCCGTACAATCTCCTTTCTGATTATTATTGTCGGCTATATTGTTGTTGAAGCACTGATGATGTCGGGCAATCTGTCCAGTATGTTTCAGTCACTGCTTGTTCCGGTTACCTGCTATATCGTTGCGGCAATCGGTCTGAATCTGAATGTCGGTGTATCCGGAGAACTGAATCTTGGCCAGGCCGGCTTCATGTGCATCGGCGCTTTTTCGGGTGTATGTGTTTCCGGCGCGCTCGCACCGTTTATTTCGAATGGGATTGTGCGGCTTCTGATGGCAATTGTTGTCGGTGCTGTACTGGCTGCACTCTTCGGTATGATCATCGGTATCCCGGTTCTGAAGCTGCAGGGTGACTATCTTGCGATTGTAACGCTTGCGTTTGGTGAGATCGTCAAGTCTCTGATCAATAACATGTACATTGGTTTTGACAGTGAAGGCTTCCAGTTCAGTTTTGTGGATAACAATCTTCATCTGGGACCTGGAGGAAAAGCCCTGATCAACGGTCCGATGGGAGCGACCGGTACAGAACGGATTTCTACATTCACGATCGGTGTACTTCTGATTCTTGCGGCACTGTTCATTGTCTACAACCTGATGTACAGCCGCAGCGGCCGGGCAATCATGGCCTGCCGTGACAACCGCATCGCAGCGGAATCAGTCGGTATTCATGTGGCAAATACAAAGATGCTCGCATTTGTGGTATCAGCGTCGCTTGCCGGTGCAGCAGGTGCGCTGTACGGTCTGAACTATTCCACGCTGGTTCCGTCGAAATTCGGATTCAACCTTTCTATTCTGATCCTGGTCTACGTCGTACTCGGCGGTCTTGGCAATATGACCGGAACAATTATCTCGACGATTGTGCTCGTGCTGCTGCCGGAACTGCTCAGAGGACTTGCGGACTATCGAATGATCATCTATGCGGTGATCCTGATCATCACGATGATCCTGACCAACAACGAGAAGTTCAGAGGATGGATGGCAAAGCTGAAGGATTCACTGTCGTTTAAGAAACAGCCAAAGGAGGTGGAAGCTCATGAGTGAGAATAAGACCCCCGTTTTGGAAGTAATTGATCTTGGTATTGATTTCGGCGGTCTGACTGCAGTCAATGATTTCAATATGAAGGTATTCAACGAAGAGATTGTCGGTCTCATCGGTCCTAACGGCGCCGGAAAGACAACCGTCTTCAACATGCTTACAAAGGTTTACCAGCCAACCCGCGGTTCCATCAAGTTTCTGGGGCAGGATACGTCGAAGATGACGGTTGTGGATATGAATAAGGCAGGCATTGCGAGAACATTCCAGAATATCCGTCTGTTCTCCAACCTCAGCGTCATTGACAACGTCAAGATCGGCATGCATAACAGTATTTCCTATAACAATGTCGATGCCATCTTCCGTCTTAAGAAGTTCCATGATGAAGAAAACCGGATTCAAAATGAGGCAATGGAGCTCTTAAAGATCTTTGAACTGGATGACAAGGCTGAAATCATTGCCGGTAACCTTCCGTATGGTGCACAACGACGTCTGGAAATTGCCCGGGCAATGGCAACCAACCCGAAACTGCTGCTTCTGGATGAACCTGCAGCGGGCATGAACCCGCAGGAAACACAGGAACTGATGACGATGATCCGTTTTGTTCGGGATCACTTCAAGATTGCAGTACTGCTGATCGAACATGACATGAAGCTGGTCATGGGAATCTGTGAGAGAATAACCGTTTTGAATTACGGCATGATGCTGGCGGAGGGAACACCGGAGGAAATTCAGGCGAACCCGCATGTCATCAAGGCGTACCTGGGAGAGTGATCGATATGCTGAAAGTAGAAAATCTGGTAGTGAAATATGGCATGATCGAAGCGATCAAGGGAATTTCCTTCGAAGTCAATGACGGCGAGATCGTAACGCTGATCGGTGCCAATGGTGCCGGCAAGACGACAACCATGCATGCGATATCCGGACTTGTAAAACCGGTAAGCGGATCGATCCAGCTGGATGGTGTGGAACTTACAAAGATCCAGCCGCACAAGATCGTATCCATGGGACTTGCACAGGTTCCGGAAGGACGGCGCGTGTTTGCGCAGGAAACGGTCGAAGAAAATCTTACCCTCGGCGCTTTCTTCCGCAGGGACAAAGACAAAGTCAAAACCGACATGGATTATGTGTATGACCTCTTCCCTCGTCTGAAGGAGCGGGCTTCTCAGCTGGCCGGAACACTTTCCGGCGGTGAGCAGCAGATGCTGGCGATGGGCCGGGCATTGATGGCGGACCCGCGGATCATGCTGCTGGATGAACCGTCAATGGGTCTTTCCCCGCTTCTGGTTTCGGAAATCTTCAGCATTATCGAAGAAATTAACAAAAAGGGCACAACCGTGCTGTTGGTAGAACAGAATGCAAAGCGTGCACTGGCAATCGCGGATCACGCATATGTTCTGGAAACAGGCAATATCACGCTTCATGGAACCGGACAGGAACTGTCGCAGGATGAGCGTGTGCAGAAAGCATATTTAGGAGGATAAATCATGTACGTAAAGGATCATATGACAAAGAATCCCCTGACCGTTACCAGAGAAACCACTATCTCCAAAGCAGTAGAGATCATGGGGAAAAACGACTTCCATCGTCTGCCGGTCGTAGATGATGACGGTAAGCTTCTCGGACTTGTTACACAGGGCACGGTTGAAGAAAGCAGCGGTGCGCAGACGACTTCTCTGTCCATTTTTGAACTGAACTATCTGCTGTCAAAGCGGACTGTCAGCGACATCATGATCAAAGACGTCAAGACAACCACTCCGGACGTCTTCCTGGAAGAAGCGGCCAAAATCATGATCGATAACAACATCTCCGTACTTCCGGTTATTGATGCGGATCGAAAAGTGATCGGCATTATCACCGAAAAGGATATGTTCCAGGCATTTGTCGATCTGCTTGGCTATGGCAAGCGTGGTACCCGTTTTGTCATCCGGTGTGTGGATCAGCCCGGTTATTTCTATGGCATCGCAAAACTGTTTGCGGACAATCTTGCCAATGTGGAATCTCTGGCGGTATTCCATACCGAGGAACGCGGTACGGAAGTTGTCGTCAAGGCAACCGGTGAGATTCCGGTTGAAAAGATGCGTGATATTCTGCTGAAAGCAGGCTATACCGTAACCGAGATCGTGCAGACAACGATCGATGGCAAGCGAGTCAAGCACCCGGTAAAATAACATTCAATGAGAAGACGGAGTAATCCGTCTTTTCAGACAACAGGAGGAAAACAATGAACTGGGGAGATATTATTTTCTATGTGCTCGACGCAGTGATCATGTATATGCTGATCCGTATGTATCGGGTGTCCAAAACCATTGAGATCAAGACCAGTCTTGGCCCGCGCTGGGTCATACCGGCAGTATTCTGGTCGATTGCACTGCTCGGTCTGTTTAACTATCGGGGGATATTCCGGGTAATTCAGACAATCATGCTGGTTCTTATGGGGGCGATCTACTGGACGTTTGATTCCGGATTGTGCCCGCAGGGGGTCGTTATGATCGGTCGTCTGTATCCCTATGAAAAAACAAAGCCGATAACCGTGGACGACGAAAGTCACTGTGTAAATTTTACGATTCGAAAGGCTCCGACACCGGTCTTCTTTCCCCCTGAACAGATGAAGGAAGTACATAATTATCTGGCAAAACATGCCGGAATCGCGAAAAAAACAGTTCGCAGCAAAACAAAAACCTCTGCCGAACCGGAAAAAACCAAGGCTGTGAAAACGGCTGAAAAACCAAAGAAAGCGGCCGCAGATGCTGCGAAGAAGAAAGAACCTGCGGAGCAGAAATGAGAAATAAGACATTCAAAGTGTCTTATTTTTTTGACTTCTGACAAGTTCTCAAACCATACCGTACTGATAATCGCAGTTTCCCTGCAACAACTGCTGTTTTGACCGTGTTTTAAATGTGAGAAAGGCATGCGGAAGCTATACAATAGTTGTAATGGCACTCTCCGTTAAAGAACTGCAGGTACGAAGGATCCTGGATCTTTATGGTGACAGCCTGTACCGACTGGCATGTTCCTATCTCAAAAACGAAGCGGATGCACAGGAAATCGTACAGGACACCGTGATCCAGCTTTTGAAGTACGATCCGGACTTTGGTGGTGACACGCAGAAAGAAAAAGGGTGGCTGATGAAGACTGCTTCAAATCTTTCACGCAACCGCCTCCGTTCATTGCGTTCTCATCCGTCGGAAGAACTGGATGAAGCATTCGCGGGTACTGAAGCAGAAGATCTTCGTTATGTATGGGATGCGGTGTCATCGCTTCCGGTAAAATACCGGGAAGTTATCCATTTGTTTTATCAGGAAGGATATTCAACGAAAGAAATCAGTACGATCACAGGCCGCAAAGAGGCAACGGTACGCTCTGATCTCCATCGGGCCAGAGAAGAACTGAAAGAAATACTGAGGGAAAGCTATGACTTCGAATAAATATCAGAAGGCAAATGAACAGATTCGTCTCAGTGAGGCACAGAAATCTCAGATTCTTGAGAATATTTTAAGCGCGGACATCACGCCAGCAAAGAAACAATGGCATATGCCGGTATACGGCTGGGCCGGAATGATGGCGGGCGCTTTTGCGCTGATCCTGATCCTGGTTCTTCCGATGCGTCCTAAGACTGCCGAAGCACCATCTTATCAGCCGATGCAGAATGATTCGGAAGAATCCGGAATGGTGTATGAAGAATCCATGGCGGCCGAAGGGGAAACCGATGCGTTGGGAGCT
>JAEEPV010000195.1 GCA_016284975.1 Solobacterium sp. | reverse complement strand
GAAAATCCGGGCACTCATCGCAGAACGAATACCCGTTCGACTTTCTTTTTTCGCACAGAATGATGCCGCATCTCTCTGAACAAAACTCCGGCTTGTTGTCGTTTGGGCCACGGCATCCGGCACAGCGACCGGTCTTAGCCAGTGCACGTTTGCAGATAGTACAGTCCAGTCCGCATGGGGCAATCATATCCGCAATTAACATTCCTTTCAGCCCTCCTCACTTGTCCCGATCGATTGCTCAGCAATATTTGATCTCACAGTCACCACAGTCGGTAAAGCGCTATGGTTCATATCATTTTCCTCCAACGAGTTTGATGCATGCAAAAGCTCTTTGGCACCATGCGAACTCCACCAATCCTTATTGTTAAATTGGTATTTATTTTATCATGCGGCCTGCAAAACTCCGCATTATCACAAATGACAAGACGTATGGCATAACCTGTAAACTCCATAAAAAAACTTCGGAGAACTGCCGGATCAGGCAGAATCCGAAGTTTAATGTTTCAGGATTCTGAGTTAATGTATGGCGTTCAGTCCCACCATCCGGGCACTTCTTCAAACGGAAATAACTTATATATTTTTCCCTCCTCTTTATGCCCTGTAATCTGCGAATACGAATCCAGAATCATACCGTCTTTCTGAATTACACCTTTATAGATTATATTCCCTCTGGATAATTCAATCACAAAACGGATACGGTTTCCGTCCCGCTTCCAGCGGCCGCGCAGCCGTGTTTCATTCTCATAATCCCCATCCCAGTTGAACCATTTTTCTTTCGGAAAATATCCGTCTCCCGGTTTCCTCTGGCTGATCACAACCGATTCTACAGCCCCGTTGTCATCTTTTCCGGCGTTATCAGAAAAGCGGAATACATCATTGGTCACTAAACCGTCCTCCCCTTTTCTGATACAGCAGTACAGTCCGTATATTTCCACGGGAATATATTCTTCTTCAGGCACAGCATCCGCATTGCTTCTGACCGGTGCGGAAGGATACGGTTTCTTGTTGGCAAAAAACACTATGACTGTGACTGCAGCCGCAATGATTATGATAAAAACAATGAATAAAACACTCATTCCCGTTACTCCTTTCCTGGTTTCCCGCAAAGATCCCGCAAAGAAACTGAGAAGTCTTTTGTCTCAGCAGTTCCCGTTACACTGTGTTTTCGAATCTCATGTCCGCAAACCCGGCACTTATAAGCGGAATAGTACATATCGGCAGCGCCGTCATATCCGCCATGATGATATATACTGCCAAAACTCCCGCAAAACGGACAGCAGAGCTGATCCAGCATCGGATCCTCGTTCGGGAGAAGACGTGCCGCGTACTTCTTTAATACCAGATCGGATTCCGGATTCGATAGAATCACGTCAATGATGTCACGGTCTGCAGGAAGCCGCAGTGCCTCGATTGCCGCAAGACGTGCATTCCGTTTCCCGTTCACTGCCAGTTTCCGCAGCACCTCACGCTCCTGCTCATAGGCCAGCATCCTTACCGCTGCCTCAGTACACTTCCCGTCTTTTTCCATGATAATCCGCATCAGCTTTTCACGGTCATCGGGATACGACATTCCCTTCAGATCATACAGCAGATTCGCGTCTGTTTTCCTGTTACGAACACGCATGCTGCACTCAAACGGCGGATGGTTCATCTTCTCGTAAGCCGCTTCGCAAATGCGCTGGTCATCCCGGTTTCCGCCGGCAGTCGCTTCCACCACCTCCGCAAGACAACCTTCGTCCTTCATTCTTCTCACTGCTTCGAGCCGGATGTCACTTGAAGCTGCGGTTCTCGCAACCAGACTCAGACCTTCTTCGGAAGCCCCTTCGAGCGCAGCCATACGTACTTCATAATTCAAAAGCCGCTTTGTCAGTGCCGCATCAAGGCGCCGGTCTGTATTCCGGATTTTTTGTGCAGCCTTTATCTGTACACTAAGGTGCGGGCATTCTGATGCAATACGGAAAAGCGTATCATCATCCGTCACCTTTTCGAGGGCGCGCGTCGCTTTTTGTTCATCCCTGCTCATCCAGCCCGGCTGAAACAGTCCCATAGAATGACCTCCTTTTCTGATCTGTTGTACTTAGAAAACGCTCTTCAGCCGGATCAGTTTCTGACGCATCTCCCCCATCTTCTGATATCGTTCCTGATCGTGCCGTTCGATTCGTTCCATGCTTCCAAGGAGTTTCATGGTCAGTTCATCGATCTGTTCATCACTGAGCCGTCTGTTCTTCAGATCCCGTTCAACCTGAATCTGAAATTGTGACGAATTCTCAACGAGCATCCCGCCTGCAGTTTTGTAGTAACGTGTTTTGATCTCGTTATCATAAAACCGCATGAGCCAGTCCAGTTCCTCATCCGTCAGATTATTGACCGGATGATACCGGACCATTCTTGAACTGCGGCCATAATTATTCACATGGTAGATTGAGGAATATGCCTGCTGTCT
>JAEEPV010000194.1 GCA_016284975.1 Solobacterium sp. | reverse complement strand
GATAGTATCATCCTCTGTTTTCATTTGCAACATTTTCATTGTAACTTTTTCAGATTTATTCTGAAATTGTTTCATTGGTTTTCGTATTCCCGACGTTGGAATGCGATCCAAGCAGGGAAAGACTCGCCAGAATCAGTACCGGAAAGATCACGGCCGCCAGTAAACCCGTTTTCAGATTCCCGCCTGCCGCATTTGCGACAAAGCCGGTCAGCGTCGGTCCCCCGGAACATCCCGCATCCCCGGCCAGTGCCATGAATGCATACATCGCCGTACCGGCCAGCGGCATTTCCGCCGCCATGATGCTGAAGGTGCCAGGCCAGAAGATACCGACGGAGAAACCGCACAGCGCGCATCCCAATAAGCCCAGCGCCGGATGCTTTGTCAGGCATGCCAGCAGATAAGAAAAAATACACAGCAGTGCACTTGCACACATTGCTTTTTTCAGCGGCAGACGATCGCTGTATTTCCCATACAGTGCCCGGGAGGTTCCCATAAGCAGTGCAAACATACATGGTCCGGCAAGGTCACCGACCGTTTTGGAGACATGCAGCGCCGATTCCGCAAAGGCAGATGCCCACTGGCTCATCGCCTGTTCGGAAGCACCGGCACAGATCATTAGAATCATGAATACCCAGAACAGCTTCTCCTTCACAAGACTCCGGATCAGCAGCGGTTTATGGTCTTCGGTGATGGAATAGATCGGCACCTGGGAAAAGTAATAACAGTTGAACAGCGGTACAACCGCCCACAGCACCGAAAGAATCCGCCAGTTTCCGATGCCCGCAAATCGGAAAAACAGGGTGGAGATAATAATGACTCCGACATGACCCCAGCAGTAAAAGGAATGCAGCAGGCTCATGGCCGCTTCTTTTTTCTCCGTCGGGCAGGCTTCTACGATCGGACTGATCAGCACTTCAATCAGCCCTCCCCCGATCGCATACAATACGACGCAGATCAGAATTCCCGCATAGGCATTCTTCAGTACAAACGGCAGTACCGCCAGCAGGATCAGCCCCAGCACTGCAAAGACATGTGCGAAGATCACACAGATCCGATAGCCGATACGGTCAACAAATTTTGCCGAGACGAGATCAACGCCCAGCTGCACCAGGAAATTGATCGTAGTGATTAACGCGATCTTATCGAGAGACAGGGAAAACTGCCGGGCAAAGGTCAGAAACAACAACGGCAGAAAGTTGTTTACGATAGCCTGTGTAATATAGCCGATATAGCTGGCATAGATCGTATGGGTGTAGTCTTCGCGAATATTCATGGTTACCTCTCCATAAAACGTCTCTTCGGTAAGAGACGTTTATTCTTTATTTCATTGAAATCCCGTGGCGCAGCAGGATCTCCTGTACTTCCCGGTGCAGGTCGGTCTCCAGTTCACCGCGTTCCAGTTCCTTTACTTCTGCACTGACACGGCACTTCATCTTACTGCCGGAAAAGGACAGAACACCTGCGAAGTAAGGAACACCGATGATCTGCGGATACTTCTCACAGAGCCTGGGCAGTTCGCTTCGGAAGATATCTTCCAGTTCCTGAATCGGCACCGTTACCGGAATCGTAAAGCTCACCGTTGCGAAACTGTTGCGCATGGTCATATTCAAAACATTGGAGATGTCATGATTGTTGATGATCTTGATGTTCTTATCCCAGCTGAGCACCTTTGTGGTTCTGAGGCCGATCTCTTTAACCATTCCGCGGTAGCCGCTGATCTCAACGATATCTCCCACCTGAAACTCCTTCTCAAAGATGATGAACATACCGGCAACGATATCGGTGATCAGACTCTTGGCACCGAAACCGACGATCAGCGCAAGGAATCCGACCGAAGCACTGAGGGCCCGTACATCAACCCCCAGAAAGCTCAGGGCGATGTAAGCCACCGCGATCGTACCGCCGTATTCAATGAAACTGCGGACCAGATGACACAGTGTTTTCGCCCGCGGACTGAGTACACCTGCAAGCAGGTTCAGGACTGTCCGCAGAATTGTGATTGCCACAAATGCCTCTACGAAAAGAATCATGCTGGCACTGATCGAGAACGGATTGATGCCCCGCGGCCAGTTGCCCTCCAGAATGAACGACAATACGGAGTTGGGGCCGAAGATCCTGTCCCGGAAGACCAGGACTACGGTGATGACCGCCGCCAGGATTACCGCGATTTCCGAGATGATCTTTCCGAGCTTCTGTTCCGCATTCATCTTCGACCAGCTTTTCCGAAGATTCTTCAGTCGTACCAGCGGAGAGAAGGTATTCTGCATTTCGTTGCTGACGACAACATAAACCATATCGGACGGGGGCTGTGTTCCGGTATCGGTTTGAACTTTCTCTACTGAAGCTTTCTTAGAGACGGATATGCCCCGGAACATGAGGACAATCACCAGGAGAATAATGACCGTTATGACTGTACTCATGACTGTAATAATTCCCCGGCCCTGGAAGATATCCTCTACATCCATTCCGACATACAGATAAGAACCGCGAAGTGCTGTGGAAGCCATAAAGTAGAGGTCTCCATTGGTTGTAATATAACCGCAGAAATCACCCTTCAGGTTTTCTTCCCTGAACCCGTAATTCAATGCAGATTGTCCAATCCGTTCATGATCATACGGATATACGATGAACTGCTTTGTTTCCGAATCAATCAGGAAACAGTCAAACACATTTGAAACGACAGAGTTATCAAATGTTCCTTCCAATGTCGCATGTTCCAGTGCCCGGCCCAGTTCCGCCGGATAGAAAACCTTCAGCAGGAAACCGTCGACATGACCGGTTCCGTATTTTGTTTTTACACCAATAATCTGTTCTTCTTCTCCGGTAAGTTCATTTTTCTCTAATGGACCAACGACTTCCGAAATTCCATATTTCAGCGGATGGAAGCGATAGGAATTGCTTTCCGGGTCATTACTGATGGAATAACCGGCATACTCCGAATTCGTAACGGTTTCTTTTCCATCGGTATCGAACATCATGATGTAGGAATCCCGGAAGATATTCGAGAATTTATCCAGTACTTCCGGCAGCCGGTGTTCCGGATGATCCGAGAGGTACCGGCCGATCATATGTGCGTCTTTCAGCGCTTCCCTGTCATAGTCTTTCTGCAGATCTTCCCGGCACAGACTGTTATCCTCGATGATATACGTTGCGTTGCTGAGTGCTATTTTATAGTTTTCAATGAAGGTTGAAAGACCATAGAGCGAGTATGTTGAGAATGCCGTTGTACTCACTGCCAGGATCACAAGCGCCGCGGCAGCCAGTCCTTTGTACCGGATCTCGGAAACTTTTTTCTTCCCTTTGATCGCTTCGGCATGATCAAGCCTCAGGTTATGCAGATATTCCTCAAACAGAATCGTGAAAATGATCAGAACAAGATAAACCGGTCCCAGAATCTTAAAGCACTCATTATTCAGGGAATAAATCGGGATCAGATAATACAGATCGATATCGATCGTTTCCTCCGGCCGAATCGCTTCGATCATCGGTTTTCCTTTCAGGCTGACGAATGACAGCTGCAGACTGTCAAACGATTCTACACTGATCGGCTGTCGATCTGTCACAACTTCATCATATGGCTTTCCGCTCAGATCATAGTCATCCGTATACTGAATGACACCGTTGTTGACTCCAATAAAGAATTTTTCTTCATCCCGCAGGTTGGAACTGAGGACTTCACTTTCGGTGTAGATATTGTCCATGAAGGACCAGTAATCCATTGAATTCATGTGGATTACAGCCAGTTTACCGTCGGATAAAACGTGATAGTAGTAACGGGCCGTTTCGAAATCCTGCATTCCTTCATTCTGCTCATACGATTTCTGAATGACTTCCTTAAGCTTCTGTGGTTCCGGATCATTACCGGTCCTTCCGATTACGATATTATCTTCCCGGCTCACCATGCAGAAATTGATGTCATCATAATAGGTTCCGATTCTGGAACAGAATGCTTCCGGATCATACAGATCTCTGGAATAGATATAATCAATTGCCTGCAGCCGTGCATACCGCCACTGATCATAGGACTCGGTAAGTTCTTTCGTATCTACCCTTGCCATTAAGACCGATTCTTTCAGCCGCTCATACCGTTTTACCGTTACTTCTGTCAGGTTCCAGACCATTACGATCAGACTCACAAAATATAGTAAAAACATACTCGCCGCCAGCAGAACAACAGTGAAAAGACGAAGCGTCCAGGGCTTTGCGTATTTTCTGGATTTTCTGCTTGGTTTCGTTTCCATTGCCTCGTCTCCTTTCATCCGATCGTAATACCGTGTTCTGCCAGAATCTTCTGAATCTCCTGATTCAGTATCCGCTCCATCTTAACCCGGTCACTCTCATTGGTTTCTGCCGCTACCGTACATTCCATATAGCCGCCGGAAAAATCTTTCGCTCCTTTGAAATATGGATCCCCAAGCAGCTGCGGGTACTTCGTCCTCAGCTTCGGCAGCTCTTCTTTGAAGATTTCTTCCAGATCATGAATCGGTACATCGATTGACAGTGTGAATGTCACAAACAGGAAGCTGCTGTTCTGCGTCCGGTTGATGATGTTTCGGACATCGGAGTTATTCAGAATCAGAATGTTATTGTCTTCATCAATCAGTTTTGTCGCATGGAGACCGATTTCCTTTACCGTACCGATCTTTCCGCCGACATCGATGACATCTCCGACCTGGAACTCCGACTCAAACATCAGGAACAGACCGGCTATGATATCGGAAGTCAGGTCCTGTGCACCCATACCAAATAAAAGCGTCATCGCACCGGTCGTTGTCATCAGTGCGGCCATATTCGCTCCCAGCATCTGCATGCTGGTATATCCGACAATGATTACCGAAAGATATTCGATAGAACTGCGAAGAAGCCGGAAATAGGTTTCTGCCGAAGGATTGGAAACCTGTGACAATAAGGTAAGCATGTACCGTACGAATCGGACAGCGATCGAAGTCAGCAGGATCAGAATAAGCACCGCAGTCAGTGCGAATACATTTAACCCCGGTCTCCATTTCATATCCATGACATAGTTAATGATGGAATCCGGCGCCAGCAGGGATCTCCGCAGCAGCAGCACCAGCGCTAGAATCACACCAAAGAATCGGGCGAGATTGACCAGTGCACGGGTCGTCTTCTCTTCCGGGCTGATCCCGACTTCTTCCGGAAGCGCTTCCTTGATCTTTACCCGGTTAAACAGGAATATGCCGATGAGGATCATAACCAGCGTGCTGGCACAAACATATCCCATAAAATCGAGCCGGCTCACAAAGATTTCATCATACGGCAGCAGAATGTACAGAAGATCATCCTTCATTACTGCCTGCGTCGTCGCATATTTCTCTCCGTGCATGTGGATTGATCCGGAATACCCGTTTTCCAGTGTTTTTTCCGTAAAACCAAAATCCTCTGCCGGAATTCCGATCACATAGGTTCTCGGACAGAAGACAAGCGTTTTGGTTTCCGAATCGATCAGATAATAATCGTTCTTTTCAATATCGGACTTCATATCAAGCACGGATCTGACTGAGTTTTCCTCCATGACTTTATTAAGGAAATCCGCATTATAGCCGCACATCATTAATCCGTCCGGCTGATTATCAAGGTTCCTCAGCTGGGTTCCGATCACCTGATGGGTAAGACCGGTGAGATCATCTTTCTCAATACCGGAAACCAGTGTCTTTGTGCCGTTCAGCAGAGAACGGAACTGCCAGGACATGTCATTCTTATTATTGGAAAGCGACATGTTGATATAATCCGCATCACTCATGATCTCATTTCCGTTCGGATCAATCAGGAGAATGTATTCCAGTCCGAACGTCTCGGAAAGCTTCTTCAGGCTTTCTTCGGTTCTTTCTTCCGGGAATAAGGAAAGATATCTTCCGATCATTTCCGTCTGTTCGGAATACAGTTTGGTGAAGATGGAATTGAGGATATTGGCAGATTCTTCTCTCTGCCCGCAGAAGTCAATTACTGCCTGCAGTTCTTTTTCATCATCAAGTACATTCGCAGAAATACCGAACAGCGTACGCATGTAGTATGTGACAAGACCGGTAAACACAATCACAGCCACGACCAGAATTCTTGTCTTGATCCTGCGATCCTTTGTCGTCAGCGGAGATTCATTCGGATTTGCCTTACGGTACTGACAGATGAAATAAACGATCAGGATGAGTCCAAACAGCACCGCCATGCATACTCCACCCACCAGAGTGAAGGACTCCTTCAGAATGTTATCCAGACGGATCAGATAGTACAGTCCGCTCTCGTCGTCTTCCGTGGCCGGCCGCTCGGCAACCAGATACAGCTCATCTTCGATGCGTGCCATATAGATCACCTTGTCTGAATCGTCGACGATATCAAATTTTGGCGTGATCGGAATCAGAATGTCCTTCATATCCAGCCCGAGGTATTCCGTCATATCGTCCGGTCCGGCATAATACGTACCGGCTATGTCTCCCAGGGCAAATCCTTCATCATTGCCGGTCGAGGCTATGACTTTCGAAGAATCATACAGGGAATTCATAATGGTTCTTTCCCGTTCGGAAGGACACAGGCCCATGATATAACCGCCGTTGGACAGCTTATGGAAAAAAGCAGAATAGTACGGAATGATATATGGAATCCACTGATCATCCTCCTTCAGCAGACTGAACAGCAGCTTCATATCCGCATCCGAGACCGGAAGTTCTTTCTGTCCTTCCAGAGGCTTCCCGTTGGAATCCAGCAGATAATACTCATTTTCATCTTCCAGAACCGCTCTTACCTGTCCGGGATCTGTTTCAAACAGCCCCTTTTCATACAGCATGCCTGCAAACTGTACGCGGTTCATAGTCGTTTCATTATATGCCGACAGGATCTCTTCGGAATTCCGGTCCGTATCCGCTACGGCATATTCCAGCATTCTTACATTTCCGGCAGCTTCCGAAGTGTATTTCACGGAATTAACGAAAAGGGATACGATCAGCAGGTTCCCGACAAACAGAACAAATACCAAAATCATGATCACCACTGCAGCGATCATTGGGACCTGCCGTTTCTTCTTCGTCTTTTTTCCGTTTGTTTTCCGTTTAAACATTTTTATTGTCGCCCGCGCCCCGCCGGTTTCATTGTAATTCTCCAGCTTCCCCGGGTACCGATATGGTAGGCATTCGCAAAGCTTCCCTGATTAATCGCAACCGCCATATGGTTCATGGAGTTAACGTAGATCAGAGATTCGCCAATCTCCACATCCGCAAAGGTTCCCGCATACGTTATAAACGAGCGGTGAACTTTTCTCTCTCCATGATATACAGAAATATCAATTAAATCCCCATAATTGACATTCAGTTTCAAAAACTGTTCCGCGGTGATGTTTGTCCAGAGACTGCCAAACCGCACATCCAGTGTTTCGATCGTACCGGTGATCATGGTTCCGTCAAACTCTGCTTCCGGGATCTCCAGAAAAACGACATCATCCGGCGAATACTCCGGTCCGATCTCCTCAAACGCTTTGATTCCGGCAGCCAGCTGTGCGCCGACGTAGGCATAGATATCCCGTCCGTGAAATGTCTGGGAAAAGATCTTTCCGTTTCTTCGTTCATCTTTCGAAATCTCCCGGATCGATTCAATTCCTATAACACGGGCAATATGACTGAGCGTTCCGTTATCCGGTGAAACGATATACTGCCCGCTTTTCGTTTTTACGGTACAGCTTCTCCGTTTGGATCCGACTCCCGGATCTACGACCGAAACAAAAACCGATCCTTCCGGCCAGAACGGCACTGCTTGAAGCAGACGGTAGGAAGCTTCATAGATATCAAATGGCGGAATATCATGTGTCAGATTATAAATACGGAGCTGATGGTCCACGCTGAGCGCAACACCTTCCATCGCTGCGACCGCGCCGTCCGACAGCCCGAAATCACTTTGCAGTACCAGCAGATGCTTCATTGTTTTCCCCCTTTGTGACCGTTACGGTCCATTCCTTTCCGGTACCGATACCATAGGTCTTTATAAAATTCCCCTGATTCAGATCAATGGCGGCGTAACCGGAAGACCCCTTGTAAAGCAATGGTTCTCCGACTTCAACATAGCCGAAGGATTTTACATACCGCATCGTTCCCCGGTATGCGGCTTTCCCCTGATGTCTGATTTCGACAAGCACCGGATCGTTCAATGCGATCCCGGCTTCCTCCAGCTGCTCATTGCGGATATTCAGACTGATCCCG
>JAEEPV010000193.1 GCA_016284975.1 Solobacterium sp. | reverse complement strand
CCGTCGTTCGCTGTGTTCCGCATCCACAGCAGAATCCCGATCGGTTTCACCCAGCTGCAAGACTTACTGGCAAGAGTCCTGAATACGCCGTTTTTGGCAGCGCTTTCAATGGCTCTTATGGATGTATTATACATCATTTGAAACAGCAGAAATCAAACGCTTTTTCCGGTTTACTGTTTTTTCTTCAGTGTAGCAACCGATTCCCCTTCAATCATATGAAACGGAATGTTTTCGTTCGTTACTGCGTGGTTGTAATTGATGCGAAGCAAGATATCCTCCACGCCTTTTTTTGCGAGTGCTTCCGTATCCTGACGGATCGTTGTGAGCCGCGGAATCGTATATCTGGCGGACTCAATGCCGTCATAGCCGATCACAGAGATATCTTCCGGAATGTTATATCCCATATCCTTGATGGCCCGCATCGCCCCGATCGCAATCGTATCACCGATCGCAAAAATCGCGGTGATATCGGGATTTTTACGGATCAGCTTCTGCGTGCTTTCATAACCGCCCGACATCGAGAAACGGGAAGGTTCATACTGTTTTTCCTCATCAAACTGGATCCCGTTTTCATCAAATGCCTTCTGACAGCCCATCATCCGCCGGAAGCCGATCTGTGAACCGATCTGGCTGGCGCTTCCACCAATAATCCCGATCCGGGTATGACCGCACTTTGCCAGATAATCAATGACTTCATATCCAGCCTCCGCATCATCCGTTGAAAAGCTGGAAAGATTGGTGAATCCAAGTTCTTCCGCCGTATTGGTCAGAAGCACGCTGGGAACATCGATCTTTTCAAAATCCTGCCGGAAAAACTCCAGATTGCCGCCAAGGAATATAAATCCCTTGGGTTTTCTTGCGGCACTTAGCTGAATGGCAGTCTGTACTTCGTTGGCATATTCGTCCAGAAATGCCACTGCCGCCTCTTCTCCGGAATCTCTGAGCATTGCCTGAACACGTTCGAGAATGCTTTCAAAGAACATGTTTTCATAACCTTTGACAATGATCGTAATCGCGGAGTTAGACTGCTGCTTCAATTGTTTGGCATTGGAATTCGGTTGAAAGTTCTGTTCCCGTATGATCTGTTCAACCTTCATCCTCGCTTCTTCGCTCACATCCGGGTGGTTGTTGATGACACGGGAAACCGTGCCGATGCTATACCCGGATAGTCTTGCGATATCTTTGATTGTCTTCGCCATACGCTTATCTCTTTCTCTGTGAAATTCTGTTGATTGACACAATAATTCTGATATATTCGGACCACTTTACGGGAACGTTTATCATCCTTTAACCGCTCCAGCCGCAACACCTTTGATAATGTGCTTCTGGCAGAGCAGATAGAATACGATGACCGGAATGATGCTGAGAAGAATCAGTGCCATGGTAGCACCGAGGTCGACGGTTCCGTAGCTTCCCTTCAGGAACTGAATATGGATCGGAATCGTCATATACTTTGTGCGGTCGAGAACAAGATATGGAAGCAGATAGTCGTTCCATACCCACATGATCTCAAGAATACCGACCGAGATCAGTGTCGGCTTCAGCATCGGAAGAACGACCAGGAAGAAGGTCTTTACCGGACCTGCTCCATCGATGGCAGCCGCCTCTTCAATCTCCAGTGGAATTGATTTAACGAAGCCGACAAACATGAAGATTGCAAGCCCTGCACCGAATCCGAGATAGACAATCGGTATGGTCCACGGGGTATTAAGCTTCAGCGTGTCAGCTGTCTTGGACAGTGTGAACATGACCATCTGGAACGGCACGACCATCGAGAAGACACAGAGATAGTAAACAATGCGGCTGACCTTGTCATCTACACGGGCAATGAACCATGCGGCCATGGAGGTGAACAGAAGGATCAAAGCAGTCGAGACCACGGTGATCAGAACACTGTATCCGGCAGATGCGGCAAACGGATAGTTGCCGAACGTCATGCCTTTAACAAAGTTCGAGAATCCTGCCCACATTTCACCGGTCGGAATCGCAAAGGTATCGGTCTTAACGTAAGTATTGAGCTTGAAGGAGTTGAGTACAACTACAATCATCGGAAGTACATAGATGATACAGATGATGCCAAGAACAATTGAAAGTGTTGTTTTGGATCGCTTGCTGGTTTTCATTACTGCTGTACCTCCCTCTTTCTGGTGAACTGAAGCTGAACAAGACCAATCGCCGCAACCAGAATGAAGAACAGCACGGCCTTTGCCTGTGCCGTTCCGCGGGAAGCCGCATTCGAGTTATAGAAGGTGTTGAAGATGTTCAGAGCGAGCATTTCAGTTGTCTTGATGGTTGTGCCATCCGAATTCATAATGAACGGCTGGCCGGCTGTCAGCGCAAGGTTCTGGTCAAAGAGCTTGAAGCCGTTGGTGATGCTCAGGAACATACAGATCGTGATCGAAGGCATGACATTGGGAATGATGACCCTGAACAATGTCTGTGTTTTTGTGGCGCCATCGATCTCCGCCGCCTCAAGCATATCGGTCGGGATTGCCTGAAGACCTGCGATATAGATGATCATCATGTATCCGATCTGCTGCCAGCAGATGAGAATAATAAGACCCCAGAAACCATAGGTGCTGTTCAGCAGGATTGAGGTATTGTAATGCGACAGAATACCGTCGAAGATCATGGACCAGATATAGCCTAATACGATACCGCCGATCAGGTTCGGCATGAAGAAGACCGTACGGTACAGATTGGAAAACTTGATATCCTGCGTCAGAGCATACGCTACTGCGAACGCCGGAATGTTAATGAAGATAAGCGAGGTGACCGCAAACAGTGCGGAATACCAGAACGAGTGAACGAAGGTCGGATCAGAAAACGCACGCCCGTAATTCCCGAGTCCGATCAGAGTGGCATCGGATGTTGTTTTAAATGAACAAAACGACAGATAGATGCCCTGAATAAACGGCCAGACAAATCCGATTGCAAATGCTGCAACGACCGGCAGAAGAAACAGCCACCACCACCTGCGAATCTGATCTTTCAGATTGCTGGTGTTGGATCTCCGTATTTTATGCTTGTATTTATACATAATGGAATTCCCTTTCTAGTCGTGTTTGGAAATGAACACAAAACGGGGCAGACCATCCGCCCGCCCCGTCTTGAATTACCTGATTATGCTGATTTTTGAAACACAGATCAGTTGTTAACTGCTGCGTACTGTGTTGCCCAGCCCTGTACAAATGCCGTTTCAACATTTGCCCAGTTTGCATCACTCTGATCCGCATTGTACTGGTTCAGAGCAGCGACGAGGCCTGCACGGTACTCATCAACATTCGGCTGATAGTTGGTTGCCCAGTCCATGACATAGCAGCCATCTTCTGTGTACTTCGCAGCGTCTGCGAGGAAGCCATTTTTAGAAGCCGGAGCATTCTTGTAAGGGAGAACGCCAAGCTGTTCAACCATCTGACCAGCTGCTTCCGGATCGGAAACGAGCCATACCATGAAGTCGATTGTAGCCTTCTGATCAGCCTCGGAAACCTTGGAGTTAACTGCCCAGCAGTTTTCAGTACCGCAGTTGAGACCTGCTTTTTCTTCGCCTTCAACACCACAGTAGTAAGGAATCATACGAGCGTTCGGAACCGTTTCGCTGACTGCTGCATATTCCCAGGAGCCGTTTACGAAGAATGCTGCCTGACCGGTCTTGAATTCGTTTTCTGCATCGTGTCCGCCTGTAGCGAGATCCTTCGGATCTGTCAGAGAGTTGTTGATGATGAGATCATAGAGTTTCTTGTAGTTTCCGACGAATTCGCCTGTGAGTTCTGCCGGGCACTCTGTCCACTGCTTGCCAGCTGCCTTTTCTTCATAGAAGTATTCCAGGTTAGCAAGATGGCCTGTGAAACGCCAGGAAGAGCTGCCGTCCATGTCGGAAGAAGAGAATGCATCGAATCCGAGTTCTGCAGCACGGCTGTGGATGTCTTCAACGACTGTCTTCAGAGTATCGAAGTTCTTGATTTCATCCAGGCTGTGACCTGCTTTCTCAAGAAGATCCGGGTTAACGATGATGCCGTAGCACTCGAAGCAGTAACCGATGGAGACGAGCTTTCCGCTTTCGTCATACAGGTTGTAAGCGTCTGTGTTGAGTTCGTTTGCAATTGCAGTGCCTGTGAGATCGATCGCATAGTCTTTCCACTCTTTGACACCGGCCTGGTTACCGATAATGAAGAGTGTCGGCTTTGTGGACTTGTCCATCTCAGCTGTGAGCGTCTGGCTGTATGTGCCGGAAGCAGCTGTGACGACCTTTACGTCAACACCAGTCTTTTCGGTGTAGGTCTTTGCAAGACCCTGAAGTGTTTCATCGAGCTCAGGCTTGAAATTCAGGAAGTAAACCTTGCCTTCTGAATTGCCGCCGTCTGTCGTTGTGGTAGCTGTTCCGCCAGTGGAAGCGCCGCATCCAATGAGCATCGCCGCTGTGAGTAATGAAGCGAATACCTTTTTGAAATTCATTTTCCTTTCCCTCCTAGGTATTGATTCCGAATGATCTTTTTATTCTGTAAACGTTATCGGAATCGTTCCCGTTATCGTTACCGGGAACATTTACAGCTGAT
>JAEEPV010000192.1 GCA_016284975.1 Solobacterium sp. | reverse complement strand
TGGATCTTGTTTTTGGATTTCGAAAGCCGGAAGACCTTACTTTACAGGACCGTTTTTGTTTTGAGATCCTGAAGAATCATCCAGATTCAACAATCCGTGAACATGTTCGAAAAGAGCTTCTGAGAGCTAAGATTGAAATTCCCGACGAATATCTTACATAATCAGCTACACCCGAAAAACCATTCGACAAAAACAGTAATCACCATAAATGTGAAAAGTGATTACTGTTTTAAATTTGTGTTATTTGAAAATTACTTCAGATGTACGCATGGTGAGATTATTAAGGATATACAACACTTACAAAGTGAAAATCATTCAACATCCGCGAGCGCCGCAGCATTTTCTTCTCCGGTACGAACCTTAACAACACGTGCAACATTGAAGACAAAGATCTTACCATCTCCGACATGTCCGGTATAAAGCGTTTTTCTGGTAGCTTCAATAACGGCGTCGACCGTGATGGTGGAAATAACTACTTCAACTTTGACTTTAGGAAGAAGTGTAGCATCAACTACTGCGCCACGATAACGTTCCGTTGTACCTTTCTGCACTCCGCATCCCATGACCTGTGTCATCGTCATACCGGTTACACCAAGCTCATTCAATGCCTGTTTCAGGGCATCAAATTTGGACAGACGGCAGATAATGGAAACCTTATACATACCGGTATCAAATTCTTTCGAAGGTGCTTCTGTACGATGAACCGGAACTGCAGCGTTTTTACGGAATTCATCTGCTGCTTCATAGCTCTCTTCACCAAGGTCTGTGTTTTCGTTAACGTCCATTGTCATATTTGTGACATCCGAAATTGCAAATCCGGAATATGCGGATGCAAGACCGTGTTCGTGCAGATCAAGACCGCCGATCTCTACCTGAGCCGGTACTCTGAGCCCAACCGTCTTGTCGATCAGCTTGAATGCAATAAACATCACGGCAAGTACATATACCAGTACCGCTGCTACACCAAGCAACTGAACTCCAAGCTGATGGAACCCACCGCCGTAGAATAAACCTTTTCCGACCCCGTCTGCACCGGTAGAGAACAGACCGACTGCGATTGTTCCAAAGATACCGTTGGCTCCATGAACCGATACCGCACCGACCGGATCATCGATCTTTGCTTTGTTATCGAAGAATTCAACACTCAGAACCACAAGGATTCCTGCCACAAGACCGATTACAAACGATCCGAACGGACTGACACAGTCACATGGTGCTGTAATTGCGACAAGACCTGCAAGTGCACCGTTCAGAGTCATCGATACATCAGGTTTCCCATAACGGATCCAGGTAAATACCATAACTGCAAAGGTTGAAGTGGCTGCCGCCAGGTTTGTGTTGAAGAAGACAAGAGATGCAGTTTCTGCTGCTTCCGCACCATCCATTGCGACAGTAGAAGCACCGTTGAAACCAAACCAGCAGAACCAGAGAATGAAGACTCCAAGGGCACATGCTGTCAGGTTATGACCGGGAATTGCACGGGCATGACCGTCTTTGTCATACTTACCGATTCTTGGACCCAGCATCCAAGCTCCAAGACAAGCGATTGCGCCACCTACCATATGAACACAGGTGCTTCCTGCAAAATCATGGAAACCGAGCTGGTACAGCCAGCCGCCTCCCCAGATCCAGTGACCGCTGATCGGATAAACGAAGAGGGAGATCACTGCAGAATAGATACAGTATGCCTTGAAGTTTGTACGTTCTGCCATTGATCCTGAAACGATTGTTGCGGCTGTGGCACAGAAAACTGTCTGGAAGATGGCATAGCACCAGAGCGGAATTGTTGAAGGGACAACGCTGTTGGCAGCGGTATAGGTACCTTTGATCATCGGATCAAGATGACCGATCAGAGCTCCGGTACCAGAGAACATCAGACCGAATCCTACCAGCCAGAAACATGGAGTTCCGATACAGAAATCCATCATATTCTTCATCAGAATATTGCCGGCATTCTTTGCCCGGGTAAGACCAGCCTCACATAGAGCAAACCCTGCCTGCATGAAATACACAAGTGCGGCTCCAATTAGAACCCAGATTACAGTTGATACGTTGATTTCCATTGTTCTATCCTCCTTTGAAACAGGTGATACGTTCTGAACTGGTACGTTCTTCATTGAGCGTGCAGCGGATGAAATGACCTGGTCAAAAAGGAAAAGGGCGTCCCTTTCCGGAACACCCTTGTTCATGGAAGGAAGTATAAGCGGGATTGATTCCGGAGTCAATAGTTTTCATAAAATATTTCAGAAAATAATTTCAAATCACCAAGATTGTAATGAGAAGTATCAATACAGAACGGAGGAATTGGTTCTTTGAAGGGCTGAAATACTTGAATGTTCTATCGCTGTTCTGAAAAAAGCAACCTGAGCCAAGTAGATATCGAGTACATTTGTAGATACAGGTAAATCTTTATAATTAGATATATATATCGATCATGATATGACAGGGGAGATAGCTTTAAGAATACTGGAAGCGAATCGATAATAGCTGCAATCCTTTTTTACAGAAAGCGGAGTACGAGAACAAATGGAACAGAATTTAGCAAACGGGTTTCGATCATTGTATGCCACAAGGAGAGAAAGTCCGCATGACATAAGAGCGAGAATACGACTGTGTGATCAAATTGATCGTTCTGTATTTCGAAAAGCTGTAGATCAGACAATGCGTCGCTACCCTTACTTTTGTGTCGAACTTCAGAAACGGGATGAACAGTATGTTTTTGTGGAAAACACCCGTCCGGTTGTGATTGGCGATTCCCTCCATGGTGTGGAACTGAACTCGAAAGAATCAAATTATCATATGATTTCTTTTTCCTGTAAGGATGACTGGATCATCATGGATGTTTTCCATGGGCTGACCGACGCTAATGGTGCATATGAAGTTATCCGCACATTGATGTATTACTATTGTTCAAAGCGGTATCAGGCAGAACTTAAAAAAGATGGAATACGATTAGTCGGAGATGAGATTCCGGATGAAGAATGGACAGATCCAACGGAAACGGTAAGCGGATTACCGGATTCAAAACCGGGAGAAATGTCACCGGCGCTTAATCTGTCAGCACTGCCAGGTCTTCAGAATGATCAGGTTCAAACAGTTTATAATGTCGTAATTCCTGAATCGGAGTTTATGCGTTTCAATGTGGCCAATGATGGCAGCCCCGGAACATTAGTCTCATTGTTTTTAAGCCGTGCAATTGCGAAATTGAATCCCGGAATAGAAGCGCCTATCCGGATCATTCTGTGTGTGAATCAGAGAAAAGCACTTCGGGCACCACTGGCACATCAGAGTCTGGTTGGTTTTACGGCACTGGAATTCAAAGAACAGATGCGGAACTGGCCCATTGAACGGCAGGCAACATCCTATCGCGGTATGGTTATTTTACAGACACAGGACGAAGCAGTTTTGGCAGGTGTGAATGAGGCAAATGAATTTACAAAGATGCTGCTGTCGAAGAAAACGGATCAGGAACGTCTGGATATGACAGCTGCGTTTGACAATATGACAAATCAGATGATGTCTGCTGTAGTGAGCTATGTCGGTAAAACAGATTTTAATGGAGCAGAAACCTATATCCGGGATTTCAGAGCTTGGACAACATGTCCGAAAAATGGCATTCTTGTCGAAATGTCAGCAATAAACGGAAAGTTCTTCCTTGATTTTATTCAGCCGTATTCCGATCCTGTCTATGTGAATGCGTTTATGAAGCAACTCAAAGAAAACGGCATTTCTTGCCAACTTCAGGATAAGATGCAGCTCGAACTTGTAAATATTAGGCTTCCCTGGAGTGAATGAACGTAACACGTTTAGCAGCAAAACAATTAGGAAGCCGGCGGCTTTCAATAACAAGTTTACGAAGGAATGAAAATGGGAAATATCAGAATGACAAATAAACTGCTAATGCTATTTACGGTGATGGTCCTGTTTCTTT
>JAEEPV010000191.1 GCA_016284975.1 Solobacterium sp. | reverse complement strand
TGATCACTTCGTTTTCCGTGATCCTGAGGCTGGTCATATGATGGGTATCACGGTATTCAAACAATGTTTCAATAGGTTTCCTTTTTCTGTTGTTCTAAAAATCACACGGAGCGCGTCTTGCGGTTTCCCAAAGCACTTCCGGTTTGTTTCGTACTGTCCGTGACGCAAGGCTTTCCTGAAATGCGTCATATTCCTTTTTCAGTTCAAGATAGGTGTTCATTTCTTCCTGTCCATGTTTCCGTCGTGACTGCGAAACAAGGAAAACACCCAGCAGACATCCGGCGGCAAGCAGTATAACGAACGGAATCACATCATCAAAGAAGAACAGCAGCCAGATGATCAGCCCCAGTACCATGCCTGCAGCTCCGGCCGCAAGATAGCCGCCGATTCCTCCCGGCTTAACGGGCCTGCCCATGGGATACCATGACTGTCTTGCGCCGCAGTAAGGGCAATGATCCGCATTGACTGCCTCAAACGGCTGGTTTCCGGTGCCGTCAATTCTGCTTTGAATCAGTTTTCTTGATAGCTGCATGTCTGCCGCATCAACCGCTGCACCGATGCCGGTTGGAATTACTCCGCCCGCATATTCGAGCGGTCCGCGCCGGATCACACCGCCGAACTGCTTTCCGCATGCTTCACAGTTACAGCGATAATCCACTTCATAGTAATAATGCTTTCCCATTGTCATTCCCCTTTATCTTGGCTCGTTCATTTCCTGAAAGGAACCGACCGGTGTAACCATGGTATTGAACTGCTTCAGAAATGCCATTTCCGCGTCCCGTTCATACATCCTGTTCAGCATCAGCGGATTTGTTTCTTTTACCGCTTCACTTTTTGCAAGTGCTTCCTTACGGATTTTCAGAATCTCCCGAATCGCAGAAATCCAGAATGCCGCAATTCCAAGCAGGCAGATTACACGAATGATACCGCCCATCATCGAAAACAATCCGCCGATCACTGCACTCAGGATCATACCGATAATCGGTGCGGCATAGTTTCCTTTTCCTTTTTTCAGGTTCTCCGCGTATTCATTGATGCAGCTGTCGCAAAGCACGCAGTGCCTGGTTTCTGTTACGGAAGTCGTTGTTTGAACCAGTTTTGCCCCTTTGGAGCTGTAATCAACCATACCGGATCCGCATCGAAACATATTCCCCCGATTTGAGGTCGGCGCACCGCACTTATCGCATTTCCCCTCTGCCATATTTCTGTTCTCCCTTCTTTCTTTTATTGCCCGAGGCTGTTGAGATAATTCTCAACTTCACTCATTCCCAGAACATTCACTCCGTTTTCATTCTGTTTCAGCAGCTGATGACACTTCACTTCATCAACCAGTGCCCAGTCTTCCAGCCGGATCACATACAAAGTGACATTCTGAACCCGGGCATCGGAAACTTTTTTCCCAGTAGCGGAATCGACCCAGATACCGTTTTTACTGACGGATTCGGAATAGGAAACCACCACATTTACCTGGCTGGGATCATCCGTACCGAAAATGAACCTCTTAGAGGGAACCGTGAAGGAACCGTTGTGATAAAACACAAACCGCGGATTTTCCGGAAGTTTTACATTCTCATCGGTATAGTCCTCCTGCACATATGGCTTCAGGAAGCGGGTCATCCGCCCATTTCTAGCTGCAATCGGGAAATACAGTGCCATCTGAATCACCAGCAACACTCCGACAACACCAAGTACGATCGGAACTGCCCGCGGAATCTTTGTTCCTTCAGCCAGACTTGTCTTTTTCCAGTCAAGTAAGCCCCGAATTCCAAGAAATAAAAACAGTACAGTAAATACAAGAAGTATCAGCAGCCGCCAGATCGGGGCTCCGCCCGAGAAGGTCACAATGATCAGGGCACCTGTCCATACGATGCCGACCATCAGACTGAGCAATGATAAAACCAGTTTCACTATAGAACGATTCTTTTTCATAACATGTTTTCTCCCTGCCAAGCAGGCTCCAGAATAATTTCAACGTACCAAACTGCGGTTCCAAACGGTAGGACTGGCAGTCCACTTTCTGTTCTGACCCAAACAAAAAATCAGACTGCTGTCCCACAGTCTGACTGAACAGAAAATCAACTCAAAAAGAACCGTGTTATCCTGCTTTCGCAGTCTCAAAAACCCGGTCTGCATTGGCCAGAATCAAGGCCAGCTCGCCAAGCGTAATATCACCTGGGCGGTTCACGCCGGTCATAATGCCGGTCTTTTCTGCAAATGCCGTCGCCACGCGGACCCCGGGATAATATCCGTTATCATCTTTAAGCCCCGACCAGTCTGCAACAATCGCCGGATCGTGCACCTTGACCGCCGCATAGACCGCAATATCACGGTTCAGCGTCTGCCCGTCATCCCAGCCCCAGGGCATAAAATAGGCTTCATTCTCCTGCGGCGCATCTTCATTGATAGCGTAAACATAATCACGATCCAGTCCGTAGAGACCGGTCATCGCCGAACGCAGATCACCGACCGTTGCGATGTCATCGGTTACATCAAACATTGAGGTGCTGTATTTTTCTTTCATGTAAGATACGGCATCATGGATGCGTTCTTCATCGGAAATATATCCCGGTATTGCATCATCCGTAAACGGCGTATAAGTCAGATAGCGGTACAGACGGATTCCGCCGTACAGGAGAATACCGAGACAAAGCAATGCGCAGAGAATGAAACCGCCCATGCGAACTGCCTGTGATTTCGGATTTGCAGCAAGCAGTGCGGATTTGACCTGTAAGACATCCGAAAACCGGTCTTCCGGCGAAAATGCGGTACATCTGCGGATAATACGGTCCAGCGGCCGGTAGATCCTGATATTCTTATTCTTTTTTGTGCTGCCGGTCAGAAGCCATCGCAGTACGATACCGAGAGAATAGATGTCCGTTCGGGCATCCGTCTGAGAGAAGCCGTACTGTTCGGGTGGAGCATATGCCAGTGTGCCGAAAAATACGGTATCTGTCTCATGACCGACGCGGTAAACACGGGCAATATCAAAGTCGATCAACGA
Organism: Solobacterium sp.; assembly: GCA_016284975.1. Taxonomy (GTDB): domain Bacteria; phylum Bacillota_I; class Bacilli_A; order Erysipelotrichales; family Erysipelotrichaceae; genus Bulleidia. Next base: position 1,713 of record JAEEPV010000191.1, on the reverse strand, counting down.
TACGCTTCCATCTGAGCCGATGATGATATTCTGCGGTTTGATATCACGATGGATAATCGGTTCCGCTCGATGATGGAGATATGCAAGAATGTCGCAGAGTTCGGTGCAGATCCGTATGATCTCTTCTGCAGACAGTTCATTTTCCTGCGCATACCGGCTGAGCGGAATGCCTTCCACATATTCCCGCACCGTGATCAATACATCTTCATTTTCGAACGAGGCAATCTGTTTCGGGAGTCCTTTATGATCCAGGTTGCTGAGAATGGAACTGTTGTCCGCCAGCGTCCATAATGACCGGTCATAGCACTTGGCTACAGCGCTGTTTCCGTTATGGTCCATCACAAGAAAAGTGGTGATTCCCTGCTGTTCGGAGAGACACTCCATGATGTCATACCGTGCCTTGAATTCTGCCGGATGCTCCGGATTGGTATCGGAGTTCAGTATGGAGGCCAGTAATTCATCGTGTTCCATTATGGCTTCCTCCGATCAGCGGTAAATGATTATCATACAGCAGCTGCTGGGTATCCATAAAGGATTTGCGGTATTGAAGACAATAGGCAATCACCGCATCCCGTTTTACACGCGGATGCATCGCTACTGCTCTTGCGACTTTCAGAAGCTTCTGGGTTTCTTCCGCATCCATTCCGAATCCGAATGCAAACTGGATCACCGTGTCCCGTGAAGGTTTTCTTGTTCCGGAAAACAGTTTGTGTCCAAAGGAAGATTCAATCCCTCCCCGGCTGATCACCGTTTCCGGTTTTTCATTCCGTTCCTCCGCAAGCATCTTTATGTATTCTGAAAAGGAAGGCAGTTCCTGCACCGCGTCGCTCCCGGATAGATACCGTTCTACGGAAGCAGACCGGAACAGTTTTGCCCAGAGTTCCAGTGTGGATAATTGTTTTTCGTTCTTCTTGTCCATATTTTTATTTTAGCATGGCCATTACTTCCCTTGGATGACTAGCAGTCCTGTCGGAACATGCGATCCTGCTGCAAATCATTACTTATTTTCGCTAAATCACTAATTTTGGGCTATAGCGAATTAAGTGAATATGGAAATGACGCAGAAATGACAGTTTCAGGCGTGTATTATCAGCCGACGGAGGACCCTGAAAAAGGAGAAGAGAACTCATGGAAAACGAAAACAAGAATCTGAACCAGGAGATGGAAAACTCCGCGCCTTCGTATGGGTACTGCCCGTATACGGAAGACCGCAATTGCTATAAAAAGTCTGTCGGCGGATTCGACGACAATAATGAATCCTGCAGAAAATGCGGTAATCGGGCTTGGTAAAAGAACGGCAGGATCTGTGATAGAAAAATCACAGTTTCTCAGATGAATCCGGTCCAGAAAACGTTCAAAAACAAAGCAGACATCGGCAGATGAATTACAGCATTTTCATAGTTGTAATAGCAACTCTGCCGATTTTTTGTTTTTGCTGTTTTGATTTCACGATTAGCGGAGCGTTCAGAGCGATTGCGGCCTACTTATGTACTGACATTTGCAAATTAATCAATACTGTAAAAAAACCCAAAAATCCTGTGAGATGAGTGTGCAGCCGAAGTAGGGCAGAAAAAACTATTTGTGGATATAAACCACCTGCCCCGTATAAATATACGAGAGAGTTCTGATAGTGGCAGAACAGAATTCCATAATCAACTTCATATATCGGAGGTTAAGAATATGGCAGAAAAGGATATCAAGAAATTAAGTGAT
>JAEEPV010000190.1 GCA_016284975.1 Solobacterium sp. | reverse complement strand
ATCCGATACCTCCCTACAGCTGTGTAAAGGTTCCGGTATTCTCGTTTGAAAAACTGAGTGACGTCAATTCGATCCTTGGACCGGAGATGAAATCGACCGGTGAGGTTCTCGGAATCGGAAGAACTCTGCCGGAAGCACTGTACAAAGGACTTACGGCAGCAGGATTTCGGACCTTTGATCATCGGGATCCGGACTGCGGAATTCTGATCAGTGTGGAAACACACGATTATCAGGAAATCCTGGATGTTTCCAAGAAACTCTATGATCTTGGCATCAAGCTGTATGCGACAACTGGAACCGCCGAAGCAATCGCTTCCATGGGAATTGATGTGACTGCGGTTTCCAATGCCACAGAAAGCAATGAAATCGTAACGCTGCTGGAAGAAGGAAAGATCAGCTGCATTATCTATACCGGTGCAATCAAGGATGAAACGATGGGAGATTATAACGCGCTTCATCAGAAAGCAATGATGTTAAGCATCCCGTGTCTGACAAGTGCGGATACCGCAAATGCACTGACTGATATGCTGGTGAGTCATTTCAATGCCGGCAATACAGAACTTGTGGATATCAACCATATGCGGGAGAAAACGGAAACCATTCCGTTTGCCAAAATGCATGACTGCGGAAATGACTATATCTTCATTGAGAATTTTGACGGCCGGATCACCAGCCCGGAATCTCTCTGTGTTACGCTCTGTACGCCGCATTACGGAATTGGTGCAGACGGTATCGTTCTGATCGAACATTCGGACTGCGCGGATGCGAAGATGCGCAGTTTCAACCGGGATGGAACCGAAGGCCGTATGGCCGGCAACAACCTGCGCTGCACTGCAAAATATCTGTACGACAGAGGAATTACCGTAAAAGAAACGATCGATATCGAAACAGCGGAAGGAGTCCGTCAGGTTCATGTCTATACAACTCATGGAAAAGTAGGTACTGTTTCTGTCGATATGGGCACCATCCACTGGGCCCCGGCTATGGTTCCGGTGCGGTTTGAGGGAAACGAAGTCGTAGATTGTCCGTATGCGATTGGAGATTCTTCCTGGAAGATTACATGTCTTTCGGTAGGAAACCCGCACTGTGTGATCTTTGCGGACACAATCGATCAGATTGATCTTGAAAATGAAGGCAGACAGCTGGAACACGCGCCAATCTTCCCGGATCGAACCAATGTTGAATTCGTAAGAGTCGTGGATCCATGTACCTTACGGGTACGTGTCTGGGAGCGTTCTAACGGAGCGACATTAGCCTGTGGTACCGGAGCCTGTGCAGCCGCAGCGGCGGCAGTACGGAACGGGTATTGCAGAGAGGGAACGGATATCAAGGTGAAACTCCCCGGAGGAGACATGACCGTACGGATCGAAGGCGGCAGAATCACCCTTACTGGCGGGGCACAGCTTGCTTTTGAAGGCACATTTGATTATTGATCAGCAATACCAAAGAAGGGGATAGACCGGAACAGGTTCGCCCCTTCTTTTCGAAATCGTGCAGTGGAATCAGCCCGATTTTGTTATAATTTTGTCAAATAATAAAAGGAGACGTAACGCATATGAAGTGCGCTGTTTTTCTTGCAAAAGGGTTTGAAGACTGTGAAGCCCTGATCACAATTGACATGTTGCGAAGAGCAGGGATCCCGACGGAATCGGTATCAATTACCGATGATCTGAAAGTGGAAGCCTCCCATGGAGTAACCATGTTTGCAGACCGGCTCTGGGAAGAAATCGATGTCTCAGAATATGACACACTGATCCTGCCGGGCGGAAAGGTCGGTACGGAGAATCTCGGGGGATTCAAGCCGCTGCTGGATGCCCTGATGAGCCATTGGGAAAAAGGAAAGCTGACCTGCGCGATCTGCGCTGCACCTTCAATCTTCGGCAAGCTGGGGATTTTGAAAGGAAAGAAATATACCTGTTTTCCATCATTCTTCCGTGAAGACTACGGGGGAGATTATCAGATGGAGCTTGCAGTGCAGGATGGAAATCTGATAACCGGCAGAGGTATGGGTGCGACGATTGAGTTTGCCCGTCTTATTATCCGCGAGATGACGGATGAAGCGACCTTGAAAAAAGTTGAATACGGAATGCAGTATGAGCATTCCTTCCGGACGAATCAACCGGACTAGGAGATAGGAAAAGGAGAATAATACTATGTCAAACATGTTCAGCCATGAATCGCGGCAGTTTAAATTCGACATTCTTGTCAATATCTGCCGTCAGGCGTTCGATGGAGAACTCAGCGAGGACAAGGTACAGGCGTATGCAAAGAACCTGGTATCCCTCGACGGGCCTCGTTATCGCTGCTGCGTGTACAAGGAAAGGGAAGTACTGCGGCAGAGAGTCCGTCTTGCGATGGGCAAGATGGCCAGAGAAGAGATCGAGCCGAATGATCGTCAGATCATACATGTGATTGATGCGGCCTGTGACGGATGTTCCATCAAGAAGATCCGTGTCACAGACAACTGCCGTAAATGCATGGCAAAGTCCTGTCTTGCGGCATGCCGCTTTGGTGCGATTCACATCGGGAACTCCCGCAGTGAGATCGACTATACCAAGTGTAAGGAGTGCGGTGCCTGCGCAAGAGCCTGCCCGTATAGTGCAATTGTTGTGACAGAACGTCCCTGCTATGCACATTGCCCGGTTCAGGCAATCAGCTGGGATGAGAATGATATTGCGGTCATCGATGACAAGAAGTGCATCAACTGCGGTCAGTGCGAAGGAGCCTGCCCGTTTGGTGCAATCGAAGATGTTTCCTGGGTCGTTCCTGTCATTCAGGCGATCCGGATGGGAACACCGGTCTATGCCGTTGTAGCACCGTCGATTCAGGGCCAGTTT
>JAEEPV010000189.1 GCA_016284975.1 Solobacterium sp. | reverse complement strand
TCCGCAGCAGACGAACCCTGGCCTACAAAACACAACAAGCAATTTCGAACTTACTTGAAGTACACGCATATATGCGTTTAAATTTTAACCCGATTTTTACGCCTTTTGGTCGTGGTTTCGAAAATTCCACGAAAATTTTTTGTTTTTTTCGCGAAACAGAACTTTCCTAGACCACAAAAAAGCCACAGGGTTTCCTGTGACTTGTTCGTGTTATTCGAGCTCAAACGCTCCGGTATACAGCTGATAGTACTGCCCTTTCATCGCAAGCAGTTCTTCATGGGTGCCCCGTTCAATCACGCGTCCCTGATCCAGTACAAGAATGACATTGGAATTCTTGACGGTGGACAGACGATGGGCAATGACAAATACCGTACGGCCTTCCATCAGGGCATCCATACCGCGCTGAACGATCTGCTCGGTACGGGTATCGATGGAAGACGTAGCCTCATCGAGAATCATGACCGGAGGATCTTCAACCGCAGCACGTGCAATGGCAAGCAGCTGGCACTGCCCCTGCGAAAGATTTGATCCGTCTCCATCCAGCATCGTATTGTATCCTTCCGGAAGATGCCGGATAAAGCTGTCCGCACCGGAGAGCTTCGCAGCCGCAATACATTCTTCATCCGTCGCATCCAGACGACCGTAGCGGATATTATCCATAACGGTACCGGTAAACAATACGGTATCCTGCAGAACGATACCAAGCGATCTACGCAGTGCTGATTTCCTGATCTTGTTGATATTGATGCCGTCATAGCGGATCTTGCCGTCTTCAATATCGTAGAACCGGTTGATCAGGTTTGTGATCGTTGTCTTGCCCGCACCGGTCGCACCGACAAAGGCTATCTTCTGACCCGGTTTGCCATACAGGGTAATGTTATGCAGAACGATCTTCTCGGGTGTATAACCGAAGTCGACATCAAAGAAGCGTACGTCACCACGGACTTTTGTATAGGTAATGGTTCCGTCTGCCTGATGCGGATGTTTCCACGCCCACATCCGGGTCGGCACATCACTCTCAACGACTTCGCCGTTTTCTTCCTTCGCATAAACCAGCGTAACGTATCCGTTGTCGGTTTCCGATTCTTCATCCAGCAGTGCGAAAATTCGTCCCGCACCGGCAAGGCCCATGACGATCGAGTTGATCTGCGGGCTGACCTGCTGGATCATACCGGCAAACTGACGGGACATACCAAGGAACGGAACAACTACCGCAATGGAAATCGGGAGTCCCGAAACAGAAACATTCGGTACATTGAATTCGATCAGCAGACCGCCGACAACCGCTACGAATACATAGATGATATAGCTGACGTTGTTCAGAATCGGCATCAGGGTATTGGAATACCGGTTGGCATTATAAGCCGCTTCATAGAGCTCGTTGTTTGCCTTGTCAAATGCCTCTTCCGCTTCCTGTTCATGATTGAATACCTTGATAACTTTTCCGCCGTTGATCATCTCTTCCACAACACCTTCGGTCGCCGCAACATATTTCTGCTGGGCAATGAAATGATATGCGGATTTTCCGCCGATGATACGTGTGATCGCAATCGAGACAAAGGATCCAAGAACGATGACGAGCCCCATCCAGACGCTGTAGTACATCATGATGCAGAGGATTGTCGTAACAGAGATCGCGGATACCAGCAGCTGCGGGAAAGACTGTGAGATCATCTGCCGCATGGCGTCAACGTCATTGGTGTAATACGACATGACATCACCACGTTTGTTCGTATCAAAGTAACGGATCGGAAGGGTCTCCATGTGAGAGAACATCTCATCCCTCAGCTTTGCAAGTGTCCCTTGTGTAAACACCGCCATCAGCTGATTGTAGGCAAAGCCGGCAGCCAGAGAACATCCATAGAATATGACGAGCGTTCTGACATTCTTCATGATCTCCGGACGGGTCTCCTCCCAGGAGATGCCCTGTTCCCACGAGTTCTGAAGTACTGCCACAACTTTCTGTTGGAATACAGAAGGCAGTGCAGAGATGACCGCATTGATGATGATTAAACAGATAATGACAGGCAGCAGTTTCGGAAAATACCCAAACAGCATTTTCAGCAGCCGCTTGATAGTGCCCTTGGCAGGTTTTCTCTTCATGCGAACACCTCCTTTCCTTCTGCGGAGGCTTCGATTTCTTCGTGGCCCTGCTTATTCTGCGAATAATAAACTTCCTGATAGATCCTGTTGGTCTTCAGCAGTTCTTCGCTTGTACCAATCGCATCGATCATACCGTTGTCCATAACAATGACACGGTCCGCATCTTCTACTGAAGAAGTACGCTGTGCGATGATGATCTTGGTCGTACTGGGAATGTATTCCTTCATCGATTTCCGGATCATGGCATCCGTCTTGGTATCGACCGCAGAAGTGCTGTCATCCAGAATCAGGATCTTCGGTTTCTTGAGCAGCGCTCTGGCAATACAAAGACGCTGTTTCTGACCGCCGGATACATTGGTTCCGCCCTGTTCGATGTAGGTGTCGTAGCCATCCGGCTGACGTTCGATAAACTCATCCGCCTTGGCCAGCATACATACATGTTTCACTTCCTCATCGGTCGCATTTTTGTCACCCCAGCGGATATTCTCAGCGATCGTTCCGGAAAACAGAACGTTTTTCTGCAGCACCATGGCCACCGAATCACGAAGTACGGTAAGATCGTATTCTCTTACATCCTTACCGCCGACTTTGACCGAGCCTTCACTCACATCGTAAAGACGCGGGATCAGCTGAACCAGCGTGGATTTCGCAGAACCGGTTCCGCCGATAATGCCAATCGTTTCCCCGGAGCGGATATGCAGATCGATATGCTCCAGCACGGGCCGATCGGAATGCGAGGAATAACGGAACGATACATTTTCAAAATCAATCGATCCGTCTTCTACCGCAGTAACCGGATTTTCCGGATTGGTGATCGTGCTCTTTTCATTCAGAACCTCGCAGACACGGCCTGCACTTTCTGCCGAGAAGGTCATCATGACAAACATCATCGACAGCATCATCAGACTGGAAAGAATCTGGAAGCTGTAGGTAAGCAGAGTTGAGAACTGACCGATATCCAGTGCCGCACCGTTCGTCGAGATAATCATTTTTGAACCAACCGACAGAACAAAGACCATGACACCATACATGCACATTTGCATGAGCGGTCCGTTGAGCGCCAGAATCCGCTCCGCCTTGGTGAAGATCTCACGGATATCTTCACTGGCATGATGGAACTTTTCGGTTTCATAATCTTCCCGGACAAAGGATTTGACGACTCGGATTCCCTTAATGTTTTCTTCAACCGATTCATTCAGGGCATCATATTTCGGGTATCCCTTCCGGAACAGCGGCATGGTCACCTTGGCAACACCAAACAGTCCGAGTCCGAGAATCGGTATCACGATCAGAAAGATCACCGCCATGGAGCCGCCCATATAGAACGCCATGGCAAATGAGAAAATGAGATTCAGCGGGGCACGGATTGCCATCCGGATGATCATCATGAATGCCATCTGGATATTCTGGATATCCGTGGTCAGACGAGTAACCAGTGAAGCCGAACTGAATTTGTCGATATTGGCAAATGAGAATTCCTGTACCTGATAAAACACATCATGGCGCAGGTTTTTCGCAAATCCGCAGCTGGCCCTAGCACAGGTCATACCAGCCAGATAGCCAAACAGCAGGGAGGCAAACGCCATCAGCAGCAGTATCCACGCATAGTGAAAGATACGGCCGATCCCGCATCCCGCCTTAATATCATTGACCAGCATCGCGATGGTATAGGGAATAATGGCTTCAAAAATCACTTCGCCGATGACAAAGACCGGTGTCTGAAGCGCAGCCTTCTTATATTCCCGAACACATGCGGAGAGTCTCTTTATAACACCCAAAGAAATCACCTCTTTTTCTTTCTTTTATACAGATGTGTATGAATTTTAGCACATTCTTTCAAAAATCTGTTCCAGCGAACGATCTGTACTCTGTTACTATTAGGACATGAACATACGGCCAGTGATCAAAACCTATGCGCTGAAAGTCCGCGAGGATATGGTGAACAAAAAAAACTGCCTGCGCGAAGCAGAGCGAATCCTTGCGGAAAAGCATATTGAACATATGAGCAGAGAGCAGCTTGCACAGGAGATCTTTTTCCATGCGCTCGTTTACGATTTCTGCAGAAAACATGAGCACCTGCATATCGGATTGCTCTCCCGCCTGAAACGGCATGCCGATCCGATTGATCTTTCCGACTATGGGGATTCCCCTTTTCGCAAATTCTGTTTCCGGCTCTTCTGGTTTCTTCCCGGCGCAAAACAGAAAATGGATCAGCCAAAGTGATCCATCATCCATTTCATCGATTTCTTTGTCCCTTCCCCATCCACTTCCGGCTCAAGCGACAACATCGCTTCGCAGCCGTTTTTCTTTAAAATCGGGATCAGCCGGTCATAGTCGATATCCCCTTCGCCTGCAGGCACATGCACAAACGGTTTGGGCTGAACCGAAGGATCATAATGGTAGTTCTTGATATGAACATGACCGATTTCGGCCGCAAGTTCCTCTGCTTCCGTCTCCAGGCTCCAGGAACGATAGCGTTCCGGAACATTTTCTATTACTGCCCGATAGGAGTTTGCCGGATCATACAGCAGCTTTACGTTGTCACGGTCAATGGACCGGATCAGCTCAAGCGTCATCTGTCCCTTCGGCATATGGGAATACGGGCAGTTTTCCACTGCCAGCTTCACCCCGTAAGGCTGCGCAATATCACTCGCTTTTAAGAATGCGGCTTTGATGTGCTGTGCATCCTGAACATCTCCGAATGGGGGCTTCCGGTTATCCGGGAACCGAAACGGAAACAGACGGATATTCGGGCTTTCCAGTTCATTTGCAATCTGACATGCCCGTTCCAGATGTTTCAGATGTTCTTCAATCCCGCCTTCGATCACATGAAAGGAATCATTGAATCCCGTTACGTGATCTCTTTCATACAACGGGCAGACAAAGAAAACGGTCGATGCGATATTGGATACCGAAAGATGATAGTTCTTCAGCAGCCGTTTTATTTCCGCGGTTTCGGACGCATTCAATTCTTCGATTGTTTTGTTCCATGCATTATGGAGTTCCACATATTCATACCCATAATCCGCAGCAGTCTGAAAAGCTTCTTCAAAGGAGCTGCTGATCTGATCGGAAATCACGGAAAGTTTCATCGTCTTCCTTCTTTCTGTTTTCACCAATAATTCATCTGAACAGATCCTGCAGCTGAGCCTTATGCTGAATCCGGATGACATCCACGTCCGCATAACGCCGTTCGGAGTGCGGCCAGATCCAGATCGGCAGCATCCCTGCACGATGGGCGCCATAAACATCGTTCCGGAACATATCACCGACAAAGGCGCATTCCTCCGGTTTCAGGCCGAGCTTCTCTGCCGTCAGCCGAAAAATCTCCGGTTCCGGTTTCCTGGTATTGGTATCCCCGCTGACCGTCAGGGCATCGATCAGATCGATGAGCCCCGTAGAGACGACTTTCGTGCGCTGAGAATCCGATTCCCCGTTGGTCAGAATGCCGACCTTATAGCCGCGTTTTTTCAATTCCAGAATCGTATCGATCGCATCTTCATACAGCACGACATTCATCGGCTGATGGATCCGCCAGTATGATGGGAAATCCGTTCCGAAATCAATCCCGAATTTTTCCAGGATCATATCGCGGATATATCCCTTCGGTACATCTCCATGCTGATCATAGATCAGACACTGCTGAATCACCGCCTCCCGGTACCACGGTTCCGCATCCGGCAGGATCTCATCTATTTTTCCGCAATAGGTGCGATGGGTATAGGTTTCCCGGTCTCCCAGTGTGTCATCAAAATCAAACAGTATTGCTTTTATGCTCATAATCTTTCTCACCCTGCATGATAGCTGCTCAGCGGCTCATAGATCCGCTTTCCAAATCGCTGATAGGACTGAAACAGCACGACCTGCTCCACCGGTGAAGCTGTCGGTTCAAAACTGATCCCGCTGCAGTCAACCTTCTTTTTCTTTGCCCGCACCAGTGTAACATGCGGACGGAACGGTTTCGAAGCGGTATAGATCCATTTCTCTCCGAACTGTTTGATCAGTTTTTCCCGATACGCAAGAAGTGCATCCTGCGGGCGGGCAAGCAGAACGATATGATCTCCTTTTTTTTCTTCAAATACACTGAGCCTTGTGAACAGCAGTTCATTAGGCGAAAAGGAGGTTTCTTCCATGATCTTCTGAATATCTTTCAGCTTCCCCTCATCCACTTCTCCAAAGTAGGCAAGCGTCACATGAAAGTTCTCCCGCCGCGGATAGCTCCCCGCTGTACGCATCTTCAGCATCCCCTGCAGCGATTCAAAAAGATCCCGCGTCTTTGGATTCACTTAAATACCTGCAAATACGATCATACCGTGCATGCCTCCATGTAATGATTTCAGACATTGAGATCAAACAAGGAAAGC
>JAEEPV010000188.1 GCA_016284975.1 Solobacterium sp. | reverse complement strand
TGCCTGCTATTATTCGCATACTGTGTTTTCCATCTTTCCAAACTTTATCCGTGCTGCGGTCATCATTACTTGTTAATGTTTCTAATGCTTTCCGCTTCTGTTCCAGATTTACATCAACATAATCCTGGATGCTTGATGAGATCAATTGAACTGATGTGGTAATTATCAGCTTCCATTTGTGCGATCAGCTTATATGAATTTTTCTTCAGGTTGCTTAGATCCATTGTCGTTTTTTCTCCAAGCAAACCATAATAAATAATCACAACAAATATCAGTCTTATATCCGTTTGAAATATTGGAGACGATTAAAAGTTGTGATTATTTATATGTTCTGATTTCATATAAAATCAGAATGTTTTGATTTTATATGCTTGAAACAGTTCCGCACTAAAATGGACTCCTTGTCAAGTACAGAAGACTGACAATTTTTAGAAAAGTTCAAAAATGATGAAATGCAGGTTTGGAAGCCGCCGCGAGAGAACGCGAGAACGGTTCGAAAACCTGCATTTTCATATAGTCAAAAATGATCCTTGAAGAGGACTGGAACAGAGATGGCATTATACTTTATAATCTTGATGTCGCAAGAGAGATCAATGGCTCCGGAGAAGTCCGACCACGAACGGTATTGTGACGGCTATACAAAAGAAATTTTGTAGAGGAAGGATCTGACGCCATGAGTGAGCTAGGGTCCTTTTCCTTTGCTTATCCCAACAAAAATTCTTTTGGAAGCCCGGATACCGCAGGAAAACTTATCGGAGTGACGAGGTTCCCTTTACGGGAGCCGAGGAGATCCGACCGGTTTCAGAACAGACTGCCCATGCCATAGATGTACCGAAGATGCGGATCATTCTGCCAGGCCTGCGGATGCCGGTACACAACCCGCTGCTCTTTCGAAAGAGATTCCATGTATTCCTGTGCTTCCACTGCCTGCCGCAATACATCCGTGAGCCGTTCAATCTCTTCGTCTATCTTGTCACGATGTTTTTTGTATCGGTTGATCACGCGGATCAGAAGTCTTTGATCATCTATGGTCATCTGAAGCGGATCCTTTTTCAAAAGCTGCGAGGCACGGCTGCGCTCCTGATAGGCTGTTCTCATCTTCCGGGCGGTTTCCGCCGCCTTTTCCAGTCTGCACCTGATCAGGGATTCCAGTGATCGCATCTCGGAGGCCTTCACGCCAAAGTAGTTATCGCAGGGGTATACGCCTGTCATACAGTAAAGATAAAACTCATGTGGTGTCAGACCCGCAAGATCCAGCTGGTAAATCTCGTTGTTATATTTTTCGAAGTAACCCTTAAGAAGTTTCTCGGCCTGATCGAAGCTTTTACAGAGTGCCATTACGTCCAGTATCGCGGTCTTCATACGGGAAAAGAATGATTCGATCGGCGCATTGTCCTGACTGTTCCCCCGGGCAGATACCGACTGTAGGAATCCGTCATCTTCCAGAAGCTGTTTGAATGAAGTGGACAGATACTGACAGCCCTGATCGCTGTGAATAATGACGTTCGGATTCTTCAGTTCCTCTCCGTGATTCTTCATCATCATTTCATACGCTGCCCTGATCAGATTTGTCGTCATCTGTCTCTTCACAGACCAGCCAAGCACTTCTTTCGTAAAAGCATCACGAAATACGCACAGGTAGATCACTGTACGAAATATTCCGAAGTAAAGATATGTTATGTCCGTGCATATGATCTTCCGCGGCGCGATCCGGAAATCCTGATTCACAAGATTCCCGGGCGCCGTGCAGGGATGGTCGTGTTTAGCCGCTCCTTTATATGCGTCTTTCTTTGGTGTGGCGGCGGAGATGTGCATTTCCTTCATCAGGCGGCGGATCAGCTTGCGGCCGATACAGATATCAAAGTCTCTCCACAGGAATACCTTGAAGCTCCGTTCACCGGGAACGTAGCCAAGCTTTCTGATAATACTGCGCATCGTCATCTTGATCGCAGTCTCCTTGTCATTCTTTTCCTTCTGTCGTTTCTCTTCTTCGATCCGGGACTTCTTCCGTCCTTCAAAACTGGAACGACTGACTCTGCACATTCTCAGTAATCCGGATTCTGAGAAGATTTCCCCGGCCTTTTCGACAAGCTTCTCTGCAATGGCGAGTTTCCGCTTTACTTTTTCTTTTTCTCCTTCTTCGATCTGGATAGTGCCTCCTGGTAAAGCAATCGTTTTTTTTCCTTCTCATATTCGAGTTCAGCTTCCAGATACATACAGCGTGCCTGAAAATAGGCAAGCTTGTGCTCGTCATCCATATCCGGATCCATTTGGTCCAGCGGAATCGTTGCGTTCATATCGGTCGGAAGGACCTTGTACAGACTTCCGTCCCTGTCCATGGCTACTGCACGCTTGCCGGCCGCGTTGGCACGGTCTGTGCCAAGTGCGTCCACGTCAAAGCCGCAGGCTCTGTAAGCCTCCACATAGGTCATCCCCTGATTGATGTACTTCAACATCGCCTTGTAGAAATCACGGCTGTAGATCAGCTTTCCTTTCCGAAGCGTCTCTACATAGTCATTGGCGAAAGCTTCCCTTATCTCGGGAGTAAGCTGATTTAGATTTACACCCGCGATGAGTGCTTTCGATTCCAATTCCTTTTCTTTCTTACTGTTAAACATGCATATCTCCGTTTCTCTGACCATGATATCAGACACCAAGCGTCTTTGCTTTTTCCACAGCACGCTCAGCTGCACGTTTCTTCATTTCATGATATTTCTTCTTTTCCTTCTTCAGATATTCTGTGAATTCCTTCGGACTCATTTTTTCCATATATACCTCATACTCCAGCGGGGTCATTCCATTTCTGGTCCATTGCCGGCGTTCGGTGTTGAAGTATTCCATATAGTCTGCACACAAGGTCTGCAGTTCAACGAGACTTGTGCAGTTCCGATAATCCGCTTCATCCTTGAAATGGCCGAAGAAACTCTCCTGCGGAGCGTTGTCCCAGCAGTTTCCGCGTTTGGACATGGACTGTCTCAAACCCAGATCCTTGATCTTTTTCTGAAATGTATCGGTAAGATACAGAGATCCCTGATCACTGTGAAATATTGCCTTTTTCGCAAGTGAAACGCCCTCCAGTCTGCCCGCAGCGGCACTGACGAGATTCAAATCATTACAATCACTGATCGTGAAATCATACAGTCTGCCAGTAACCGCATCCAGGCAGGCAGAGCCATATGCCATCCTGTTATCTCCGTAGGGAATATAGGTCACATCTGTGAGGATATGCGTGTTGGGGCCGGCTATGCGAAACTTTCTCTTCAGAAGATTTGATTTTTTGCGCTCTTCCAGAAGCTTCCTGGCTTCAATACGGGACTGTTTCTTTTCCCGGATTCCTGACTTTATATCAAACTTCTTCATAAGCCTTCGAATCTTCTTTAATGAGAACTTTCTCGCAGTCACTTCAGGCATGATCATATAGATCTGCCGGCTTCCTTTCCTGTATCTCCGATAAGCCATGACCTGCCGGATCAGCTCCGCATCTTCTTCGTCCTGTTTCTCCTTCATAGCCTGTTTCACGCCGTATTTTTCATTGCGGAGGATGGAGTAATACGAAGAACGTGAGATCCCGATCTTTCTCAGGAGAGAACTGATACTGTCAATGTTCAAGGGATCTGCCGGATATCCCTGTATCCAGTAACACAGTTTCTTCTTCTCGAGAAGAGACATCACAGGGAGCTCGATTTCCCGTATTCTACGAAATCTCTCTTCCACAAGTTCAGTAAGTTTCTGATAACGGCGATACTGAATACGGACCAGCTGCGGTGAGGTCTCCTTACACTGATCATCTGTTCCTTTCCAGTTGAATAATCTGTATTTCAAATTAAGTCTCACAGATATTGAAAGATCTCCCGGATCAATCTCATACAGATTCAGGATCTCATCAACCTTCATGATTTCGATCAGAAAGGAAGCTTCATTATAAAACGGCCTGCTGAACCGAAGAAATTTGACTGTGATTTGTTTGATGTACGGATGATTCTTGTATTTTCTGATGACTTCATCGGAATATTTCACTGAACGCGGCTTAACGGGCTGTGTTCTTTCAAACAATCGCTGTAAGGCATAAATTCGTTGATATCCGACTTTCTTGGGATCAATACCGGCCTTGCGGATTCCATCTTCAATAGTCTGTTCCGGATAGGAAGCGAACAGTTCATTTTTGAAATCATCGCTGAAAGCAATACCTTTACCACGTTTTACAAACTTTCTGGTATTGATCAGATATTCATTATTTTCAGGGTCGCAGCGATAAGTTGTCTTATCTCTAAGCCCTTTATTATCTTTCGTGTTAGTTGGATGACCGTATTTTCTAAAATTGCCATACAAAGTGTTAATAAATTCGCTCGTTAATTCTTTTGGATTAAATCCATTGTCGATCAACACCTTAATGATGCCCCGACGTTTTTCTTTTTCCCAGGCTTTATACAGCAGAACCTTGAATTCATATTTAAAACGAAGGGTATGATCATCGACATATTGTACATTAGGATCGTTCTGGAATTTCCGGATCTGTTCTTCAGTGAAGTGTTTCTTACGTGATCTCCTTTTTTTGGAAGCCATTATTTCAGAAGCTCCTTCCGGGAATAATAGGAAGGATAGAATAAATCATCTCCCTCTTCGTTGAGATAATCCTCCACCTCATCGAGATAGCACTGTTCCGTAAGTTCATCCATACCTTCACAATCCTGCACCACATAGCACGCATAATCCGGATCAGTAATAAGGTGGATGTTTATTTCGTCTGGCTTCATCTGTCGGATATCACTTTTAGTATCTTCAGGCAGATAAGCACTGATATCGTGCAATACAGCCGCAAGCTCAATTGTCAGCTCCTGAACATGCCGTATCAAAGCGGCTATCACCAATCGCAGTTCATACTCTTTCATAACAAAAATCTTTTCCTCCATCTTCGATTGACTTGATATGAAAAAGGGCCCCTGTAAGGACATCAGAACTGTCAACGTTCTGTACGTCTTACAGGAGCCAGTTTACACTGGCTGTTTTACCCGGTATTACCTGTTTAACGAGAACTCACGTTGTTTGAGCTGGAGAAGCACTCATTTACATGGTCACATATATAACTATTAACAGCCCGTTAAGGCTTGTAGCTGCTCACCTTACAACTGAACTACTTCGCATGAAGCCGAAGCTCCATGCTCGGTAATTCAATTACCGAGAAGGTGACGGCATTGTACAGACTGAATGCCAGTTCTCTGAAGTCCGCATTGCCGAACAGATAACGGAAGAAGCGGTCCCTGTATTCTCTTTCGTCTTTGGTGGGTTTCTTTTTTGTGGTGCCAGGGCCTTTGCGGGTTTTTGCCATAGTAAATCTCCTGTTCCGGTGTTCAAAGGAAACGGTTTTGTTTCCTCATCCTCCTTTTTGCGGTGAGAGAAGAAATACCCCGCAGAAAATAAAAAAATGTTCAGACGATCGGACGAAAGTCTGAACAAAAAGAGATGATACATGGAACGCAGTGGCAGGATTGAAACGGGAATAACGGATTTCCGGTTTCTTACACCGAAGCTGCTTTGGAAAGAACGTGCTGAAGCATTTATTCGTACAGCTTCGCAAACTCTTCGAGATACGTGCGGATCGCAATATGTTGGGGGCAGATACGTTCGCATTTGCCGCATTTCAGACATTCGCTCGCCTTCGCATGATTCATGGAGAAGCGCTGATAGTACATGTTGGTCTTCTTTCCGGTGACCGCATGAAGATTGAGAAGTCCGAAGTATTCGGGGATATTCACGCTGATCGGGCATTCTTCCAGGCAGTACTTGCAGCTGGTGCAGGGAACCTTGATGGTCCGGTTCAGGATTCCGGTTATTTCATTCACCAGCTTCTTTTCCTTTTCGGAAAGCGGCTTGAAATCGCTCATGAAGGAGGTGTTGTCCTCCAGCTGGGAGACACTGCTCATTCCGCTTAACACGATCTCTGTTGCAGGGAGGGTGGCCGCATAGCGGATCGCAAGCGATGCGGGACTAGGCATGACGGGTTCGTCTTTGTAGAAGGCACGGAATACTTCCATCGCCTCTTCGGGGAGCTGGGCAAGCGTGCCGCCCTTGACCGGCTCCATGACCATGACCTTCTTGCCGTGATGAACGGCGGTTTCGTAGCATTTCCCGGACTGTGCCACAGCGCTGTTCCAGTCCAGATAGTTGAGCTGCAGCTGTACGAAATCCACTTCCGGATGTTCGCTGAGGATCATTTCCAGTGTCTCTGCGTCATCGTGGAAAGAGAAGCCGAACTTTCTGATTTTTCCTTCTTTCTTAAGGTTTTCGACAAAGGCAAAGCCGCCGAATTTCTTCGTGTTCTCATATCTGTCGCGGCCCATGTTGTGCAGAAGATAATAGTCAAAGTATTCCACCCCGCATCGTTCCAGCTGTTCTTCGAAATAGCGGGGATAATCATCTGCGGAGGTTACCCGGATGATGGGCATTTTATCCGCAAGCAGGAAGCTGTCCCGCGGGTGTCGTTTGACCAGCGCCTCCCGCACGGCTTCTTCGGAATGTTCCTGGTGATAGGGGTAGGCGGTGTCAAAGTAGACAAACCCCCGCTCGAGAAACAGATCGGTCATTTCCTTGAACTGTTCGTGGTCGATGGATGCCGGATCCTCGGGGTTTAACAGCGGCAGGCGCATGGTGCCGAAGCCCAGTTTTTTCATAGCGTTTGTTCTCCTTATCTGTTTGGTTCCGCGCACTGCGGATCTCTGCATGAAAGAAGAGATCCGGAATCGTTGGTATCCTGGTTCTTTTAATCCCAGTTCCGCTCGAGCCAGGCTCGGCAGAGATTCACCCAGGCGGCCGCATCTTTGTCATGAACCCGCAGGGGATCCCGCATTTCAGGGTCTTTGCGGTGATCAAACTTGAAGATCATCTCATTTGCGTAAGCTTCATCATCCGGGACCAGTGTGCCGTTTTTAACCTGTTCGAGGACGGCATAGCACTGTTCCAAGGTATAGGGGTCATCGCCGTATTCACAGTCTTCCCACTGCTGGGTAGAGACACTGAGACCGTGCCTTCCGTGGGTGAATACATGATGTTCGAAGGGGATGTTTCTGTTTCGCAGAGCCATTTCCATAAGGTAGCTGTTTTCCACCGGTACGGATTTGTCTTCCATGGTCTGCCAGATAAATACGGGGCACATGTCCTTTGGAATATGCTTTTCCAGCGAATATGCGTCCTTTTCCTGCCAGGAGGCATTCTCGCCGAGGAGGGCGCGGATCGAATTTCCATGGGCCAGCGGTCCGAAGGTGACCACCGGATAACAGAGGACCAGAAGATTTGGCATAACACTGAGATCGGGATAGAGCGGATCATGGATGCGGTCTTTGAATTCCGCAAGGCTTGCCGCAAGATGAGCCCCGGCAGAGAAGCCCATGACGGCAATCCGTTCCGGATCGATATGCCAGTCTTCCCGGTTTCTGCGAAGGATGTGCATGGCTCTAGTGATATCCTTCAGGGGCTGATCCTTTAAAGGCGCCATGAAGAGCAGATTGCAGGTGTAGGTCAGTACGGCGCAGTGCCAGCCGAAGTCATAGAAGGTTCTGGCAACGATTTCTCCCTCCGCTTCCGAGCAGTGGGTATAGCCGCCGCCCGGCACAATCAGAATGCAGGGGCGGGGTTTTGAGCCTTCGTGGAAATAGGTTCGGATATTGGGCATGAATCCGCAGGCCAGGGGATAGGTATATTCCTCCGGGTTCCAGAGATTGATTCGCTCGTGTTTCATACAGTACCTCCGGTTTCTTTACACGGATATCATCCCATACTTGTCCGGCGGCTGTCTTTACGGAAACGCTTACACCGCATGCGGTGAAAGATCCGGGGAGGAATATGTTCGCAAAATAAAGATCGGCTCCGGTTTCTGTGTTCTTTCAGGTGCTGACCCGGAAAACGTTCCGGTATTTTTCTGTGCCTGTCCCGGAAAATCCGGCCGGATCATCGATGTTTTCCGGCTGCGGACAGCCGGACAGCCCCGGGCCCGAAACCGCAGGAAACACCCGCAAAAACAGGGTGAAAATGTTATATCATGAATAAGGTGTGGAAATTGCGCAAACTCGCATAGTGTATTCCTCGTTGACTTCGTTTTTCTTTTCAAAACGGCTTACAAAGCCCGTAAAGCAGGCTCTGAAAAAGAGTTTCAGATATGTAACAAAAATGAAAGAGGCACGGAATACACATGCATGCATGACGGACGGATGGGGAACCAATACGCCGCAGGTACCTGTAAACAGTGAAGATCTGCAGGATGGATCGTATATTCTTTCGAATGCGGGGCGGCATTGAAAAAATGCTGTTTTCTGCTTTTGAATTCCATTG
>JAEEPV010000187.1 GCA_016284975.1 Solobacterium sp. | reverse complement strand
TTTGCGATTTCTTTATTTTTTGCGTCAACATCGTTTTGTAATGAAGTGATTTTCTGCTGATACTGGTTCACCAGTTCGCCTTCTGTACCAGCCTGAAGTCCCCTAGCGTAAGCTTGTTTAACCAGTGCATCCACCGCATTGATCAGATTCATTTTTGCCTGATTGATGGCGTCAGTGTCACCAGGAACTGCACTTTGGGCTGCTTCCTTTGTTTTCTGAGCATTGTCTACAGCCTTATCAACACTATTTTTCAGTGTTTCCAGTCCTTCCGCCTCCTGCGACAGTCCGTCGTAGAGTGACTCTGATCCCGCTTTCAGATTTGCCGTTCCGTTTTTCAGTTCAGTTGCACCGGCCTGCGCCTGAGCCATACCTGCATCCAGTGTCTTTGCGCCTTCCGCAAGGGTTGCGGCACCTTTTGAGAGATCCGATGCACCGGCAGATGCACTGTCTGCACCAGCCTTCAGGGTCTGTGCTCCGGTATTCAGTTTTTCCGCTCCGTCTTTTACAGCACTCACGCCATCATCCAGTTTCCCGGCACCATCTTTCAATGCATATGCACCATCTTTCAGCTGGGAAGTTCCGTCTTTCAGAGTAGTTGTTCCATCAAGCAGCTGTCCTGCGCCGTCTCTGAGTTCAGCCGTTCCATCTTTCAGGGTTTTTGTCCCATCTTCCAGCTGTCTGGAGGCATCGATGAGCTGATTCATCTTATCGGTCAGTTCGGATACCTGCCCGTCTGTGTTCAGATCAAGATTCTTAAGCAGGTTATTCCCTGCAACCGTCATTGTCATTCCCAGTTCAAATCCGGTCGTATCTGCTTCAATCTCCACATATTCCGGAATATCCGCTTCAAGCAGATCGGAATTCGTGTCCAGACAGGTACTCAATCCCGGAAATGCCATTCCGACAACGAAACTTGTCTTTCCCTCGGAAATAACCTTACCGTTTGTAACTTTAATATCAGAGAATTTATCCTGATTGATCTGTACACCTGTGATCATCGCAAACGGTACTTTGACAGTTTCTTCTTTCCCGTTTACGGTTACGGTATCTTCCGTATTGTTGATGTAGTCAAAGTGGATGACTACATGTCCTTTCTTTCCGGCAAGCTCTTCTGCCGTGATGTCTTCCCCGTCTAATTTATAGGAAATCTTTACTTCGACAGGAAGTTCCTTATCGGTTGTTCCCTGATAGTAAATATCCTTTCCTTCGGCATTCCATGTAATGGTACCGTCATTGTTTTGGGTAAAGGATTCATTGCCTGCAACATTTTCAATATCTTTCAGAAGCGATTCGTCCGTTATCTTCATTGAACCATTGGTGTTTTTCAGCCAGTCACTGACAATGACCTCCTGTCTGGAACCGGACGTATCGGTAATGACATAGACTGTTTCGTCTTTACCGCTTTGATCCGTGTTTCCGCTGTCATTCTTGTTTCCTTCTGCATGTACATCGGCGAAGCCCATTGTCAATGCCGTTACAGCAGCCAGCGTTGTTTTCGTAAATCTATTCAGGAATCTGCTCATATTATTTTCCTCCTATTTGTATTCAGCCTCTTTGAGGCATTGTTGTTTTATTAATCAGCCCGTCAAATATCAGCAGCAGTGACGGGAGCAGAAAGATGACGCATACCATGGAAATCAGTGCACCTCTGGACATCAGTACGCACAGAGAACTGATCATGTCGATATTGGAATATAATCCAACTCCGAAGGTTGCGGCAAAGAATGACAGTGCGGATACCATGATGGATTTTGCACTGGTCTCAACCGCATCGCAGACCGCATCTTTCTTTTCCATACCTGCTGTACGATTTCTGCGGAATCTTGTTGTCATCAGGATCGCGTAGTCGACAGTAGCACCAAGCTGGATCGTACCGATGACGATGTTTGCGACAAACGGAAGTCTCGTTCCGGTATAGTACGGGATACCCATGTTCAGCATGATGCCGAATTCGATGACCGATACCAGAATCACCGGCAGTGAGATCGATTTGAATACGATTGCGATGATCAGGAAGATAATTCCAATCGATGCCGTACTGACAGCACTGAAGTCGTGGTTGCTGATCTGAATCAGATCTTTTGTACAGGGAGCTTCTCCGATCAGGAAGGACGTATTGTCATACTTCTTTGCGATCGTCTTGAGATCATCGACCTGCTGATTGACTTCATCACTTGCGACTTTGTATTCGGAACCGATCAGCAGGATCTGATAATTGTCTGTGATCAGTGAGCTCTGCAGCTTTTCCGGAATCATCTCTCTTGGGATGGATGGACCTACGATCGTATTGAGACCAAGCACCCATTTCACTCCTGGTTCCTGTTCCATTTCATCTGCCATCTGCCGGACATCTTTGTTTTCGACTTTGGCATCCATGATCAAGATATGTGTTGCGTTCATATGATATTCTGCTTCCAGCTTCTCATTTGCGATGACGGATGGAAGTGTCTTGGGAAGCGAACTGTCGAGATTGAAGTAAACCGGAACCCGCCGGTATCCATGTACGATCGGGAATATCAGCACCAGTGCCAGAATCAGAAACTTATAGCAGTTTCTGGAAACAAAGGATCCGATACCCCTGAAATCCGGAAGGATCGCTTTATGCCGGGATTTCTGAAGCAGCTTATCGAATGCGAGAATCAGGGATGGCAGGATCGTAATGCAGGAGATGACCCCAAAGATTACACCCTTCGCCATGACAATGCCGATATCCAGACCAAGCGTGAAGCTCATAAAGCACAGTGCGATAAATCCGGCTACCGTTGTTATGGAAGATCCAACGATTGAGGTAAAGGTTTCCGCAATCGCAGCTGCCATTGCCTCATTCCTCGGTTTCCCCTGACTCAGTTCGGATTCATAGCTGTGCCACAGGAAGATTGAGTAGTCCATCGTGACACCAAGCTGCAGCACCGCTGCCAGCGCCTTTGTCAGATATGAGATTGAACCAAGGAACAGATTGGAACCAAGGTTGTACATGATTGCCATGCCGATACTTGCCAGAAACAGAAACGGTACCAGCCAGGAATCCATTGACAGCATCAATACCAGAATCGACAGGGCTACCGCCATAACTACATAGATCGGAGCTTCGGATTCGGAAAGATCCTGTGTATCTACCAGAACTGCACTCATACCGGTCAGAAAGCATTGTTCATTGCAAAGTGACCGGATGTCTCTTACTGCCTGAATCGTGCTGTCTGCACTGGTCGTATCACGGAAGATGATGAACATCAGTGTACTGTCATCTGAGTTGAATGCCTCCCGGATGTTATCCGGCAGCATTTCCATCGGAACACTGATGTCG
>JAEEPV010000186.1 GCA_016284975.1 Solobacterium sp. | reverse complement strand
TCCTGTTTTCCGGTCTTTCGCGTACATGCCGATCCGATCGGAATCCGGGTCTGTCGCAAGCACAATATCCGCATCGACTTCCTTCGCAAGTTTAAGCGCTTCCGTCCAGGCGCTTTCTTCTTCCGGATTTGGTTTTTCACAAGTCGTAAAGTTGCCATCCGGTTCCTCCTGGGTTTTCACCACATAGACCTGTGTAAACCCCATTGAAGAAAGCAGTCGCTGTATCGGAAGATTTCCTGCCCCATGAAGCGGTGTATAAACAATTCGAATCTGTCCGGCATTTTCTTTCAGAACATCCGGGTCAAGCAGTACAGAACGCACCGCATCCAGATATTTCCGATCCATCTCTTCTCCCAGAGTCTGGTAAAGACCTTGTTTCTCAGCCTCTGCTCTTGTCATCGTTTTGATATCCGTAAGAGAAGTAATCGCCGAGGCTCTTTCCATGATGTTTCGATCATGGGGCGGACAAATCTGTCCACCATCTTCCCAGTACACCTTAAAACCGTTGTACTCTGCCGGATTATGACTGGCCGTAATCGCAACACCTGCGATAGCTCCGAGTTCTCTTATGGCAAAGGAAAGCTCCGGTGTTGGTCTCAGAGAATCAAACATCCAGATTTTGATTCCATTCGCATTGAGAACAAGTGCTGTCTCTTCCGCCATTTCTTTACTGTTATGACGGCTGTCATAGACAAGTACTACGCCGCGGTCTTCCCCGGAAACCGAGCGGATATACTCAGCCAGCCCATTGGCTGCTCGACGGACTGTATAGATATTCAGACGGTTCGTTCCTGCCCCCATGAGACCGCGCATTCCGCCCGTACCAAATTCCAGGTCTTTATAGAAGCGCTCTTCGATCTCTTTGTCATTTCCCTCAAGAGACCGAAGTTCCTCTTTTGTTTTTTCATCAAAGTATGGAGATTCCAGCCACTCCTGATACTTTGCCTGCAGTTCACTGTTCATTCTCGATTCCCTCCGGAGCAGGTTCCATCAGTTCATCAAAAATCGGAACAATCTGCCTGCAAATTACTCTTGCGCTGATAGCCAGCCCTACGAACGTCCACACATAAAGCACATAGCTGAAAATCTCCGGACTGATCAGAAACAGGAAAAACATATACATATTCATACCCAGTATGATCAGTGTTTCCTTTGGATTGCTTATCGCAAGCTTAAAACCATTTGTCAGCATTGCCACAAATGTATTATCAAATTGTGCAAACAGCGGGATTACCCACCCCCACCACGCAAACAATATAATTACAACCGCAAGCAGCAGACCAATCAGAATCGTGCTGTCCTGATACCCGAATTCGATATAGCAGGACATGACAATGATAAAGAGAACAATCATCAGAAAGGTATAGGGGAGGCTTTTGAGAAAATTCTTCCCGAAAAACCGGAAGAATGGCTTCACAACACCGTCTTCCGTTCCTCTTTCAATCTTCAGCATCACATAGTAAAGCGACGCCAGCGAATCTGCTATGGTAATAATCGGAATACAGCAGATCATGCATAGAAAATTCAGAATCAGGATATCGGCTGCTTTGGTAAAAAAGGCTACTCCAGGCAGTATCTTTTCTTTTTTCTCACTCATAATTCACTCCAAATGCAATGAATATTATAAATTCTTATAAATATAAAGTAAAAAGCACTGTGGTATGATCCACAGCGCTCATTCAGCATAGTCTCCGCCTTCTACATCGAAGTATTCCTCAAAACTGCAGAATACATCGGTTTCATATATGGCTGTGGCATAGTCCACCCCGATATATCGGAAGTGCCACGGTTCATAGGCGTATCCAGTAATATCCTGTTTCCCTTTCGGATACCGCATGATAAATCCATATTCATGCGCATGATCTCTCAGCCAGATCCCACTGTCGGTATTTTCAAAGTTCTGGTTAAAATTAATGCCGTTCATCGATCCGTCCTGTTCGACGAAATCTGCCGCAAGCCCGGTCTGATGATCCGAATAACCCGGCCTGGAACTGATCGTATCTGCGGTTGCAGTACCATAGCTTGCGCTGTAGCCATTGTAAAGCTGACGCTGATAGTCTTCACCGCGGTAAGCGCTGGAGATTTTCAGGGTCACACCATCTGCTGCCGCTGCTTCCGCCATTGCCTTGATCGCTTCCGCAGCAGGTGCCCGCATCGTGCATGCCTGTACCTGAGAAATCTCAGGTGTTACCAGATCCGGCGGTACATAGCCCTCCGGAAGACGATGTTTTTTGTTTGCGACAACCAGAAGGCTGTTCGTATCGGTAAAGACAGACGGATCCATCGTGGGTTCCGGTGTTTCTTCAATGACTGGTTCTTCTGTCGGCTCCACAGTAGAAACCGGTTCCGATGCAGGTTCTGCGGTTGGCGATGGTTCTGCAGTCGAACCTTTGCTTTTCAGCATTCCGAAAAGACCAATCCCGAGAAGGATCAGAAGGACAATCAGAACTGCAGGCAGAAGTTTTTTCATATATTACTGCTCTCCAAATATCTGTGCTTTTTTCAGCATCGGCAACAGTATCCATCCAATGATGACTGCGATCAGTTCACCGACAGCGACCTGAAGTCCGTATACGACCGCCATAGCGGCAATATTATCCGGATTCAGCATCCATGCCAGTTCCAAGCCGACAAATACTCCGTTAAAGATTACCGGCATCAGAATGGATATTACCGGAATCCCCCTGATCGTCTTATCTCTGAATTTCCAGGTACACACAGCTGCCAGAAAGGTAGCCAGCGTGCCAACCAGGATATCAATCGGTCCAGTTACGCCAAGATGCACCCCAATCAGGTTTGTCAGAAAACAGCCCAACGTCAGTGCAGCGATAGAAGGTTGCCAGATCAGCGGCAGAAGCGTCAGCGTTTCTGCGATTCTTACCTGAATCGGTCCGTAAGAAATCGGGGCGAGTGCCACAGACAGAACGGTATACACTGCTGTTACCATTGCAATCTGGGTCATTTGTTTTGTATTCATTGCAGTTAATCTCCTTATTTTAGGTATACGTCGGGTAGCCGCTACCGACGGCGGTCAAAACCGCAAAGACCATTATATCGATTTCCTGCAAAGAAAACTATTATTCTCTGTTCATATGATTCTGGATCTGCAGCAGTGCGTTTTTGAGAATGTTTGCACTGTGTTCCGCCGCTTCTGCCTCAAACTCATCATAAGCTTTGCCAGACTCATCTTCTGCATTGTCTGAAATGAATCGGACAATGACAAACGGCACCTTATTAACATATGCGGTATGCGCGATCGCCGTACTTTCCATGTCCACACACATTCCGTCCATGCTCTTGCGGATAAAGTCTTTTACGTTTTTGCTTGAAATAAAGAAGTCTCCGCTGACTACGCGGCCGGAAAACACACGGATATCGTGAGCTGCATTTACAACCGCGGTATGAATCAGCTCTCGAAATTCCGGATCCGCCGGAAACGTAAGCGTATCCATTCCCGGAACCCGGCCTCTTTCATATCCGAATAATGTAGCGTCCATGTCGTGATACATCGTATCCGTAGAAATCACAACATCTCCAATTGCAATCTTGTCATTCAGAGAACCGGCAACTCCAGTATTGATAATATGGTCGACATCAAACCGGTCGATCAGGATCTGCGCGCAGATTGCCGCATTCACTTTGCCGATCCCGGACTTTACCACTACTACAGGAACTTCTCCGATGTTCCCTTTTCGAAATATCATCCCTGCTATCGGTGTTTCGGTCGCATCGATCATACTGTCATATAAAGCTGAGACCTCCACATCCATCGCACCGATAATTCCTATCCTGGTGATTTTCATAAATTGCCCCTCGCTTTAAACTCCTTGATCAGAAATGTCATTGCGACGGTCTTGGCATCATCTACCTCTCCGGAAAGGATTTTCCGGGTAATCTCATCCAGCGTCAGTTTGGAAAGGTTGATATTTTCATCCTCATCCAGATGCTGACCGACATACTTACCCTGACGTGCATAGTAGAGTTCTATGACTTCCGTATCATATGCCGGTGTCGGAACAAGCGAACCCAGCCGGACAAATCCTTCCCCCTCGTAACCGGTCTCTTCAATTATTTCCCGTTTTGCGGTAGTCAGCGGATCTTCTCCCGGTTCTTTTTTTCCAGCCGGGTATTCCAGCATGACTTTTTCCTGACCATAGCGCCATTGAGTGACGAAAAAGAATTTTCCTTCGTCATCCTCCAGAGCGATTCCGACTCCGCCCGGATGCACCACTACTTCTCTTGGCGCTGTCGTTCCATCCGGAAGCTCCGCTTCATCCAGTCTCACTTTAATAATGTGACCGTCATATACCGTTGTTTTCCTGCGTGTTTTTTCTCGGATCTGTTCCATATTAGTCTTCTTCCTTTCCCGAAAGAGGTTTTCTTTCCAATTCCCGGCAGAGAACGATTTCTCTGGATTCATGCTGGTTTTCGATACAGGTCTGCAGCGTCAGCAGATGATCATCATCTGCGATCTCAATTCCGGTATCAAAGTACTCATATCGGTTAATATTCTCCCGATACAGGGACATATAATCCGGATCATACTCCAACAGGTTATATTCAAGTCCATACATGCTGTACTGCACGCCATCAATTTCTTCCAGCGGTGCTTCAAACACACTCACAACTTCATAATATCGCACCTCATCATTGAGAATCAGAGATACGTAGCGGTTCTTTTCATATACCGTTTTATCTACCATCGTGGAAAGAGGAGTAAATACCAGGGTCCGATCCGGATTCCGGTATTCATAAATATAATGGCCATAAATAATCGTATTCTGTTCATCTTTTGAAAGATCGTTCCGGCTGTCCATTACGATTGATCCGTAGGACAGATCTGCGTGTGTTTTCCAGTCCCGGTACAGATAGTAATCTTCCGTAGTTGTCTGTAATACCGGATCATGGACCAGTCCGCTGTTGAAGTGAAGTATCGCCTTGACATCTCCATTGATTGCCTGATCCTCGATCAGTTCCTGCTGCAACGCACTCAGTTCTTCTACACGCAGTTCATATTCTGCGACCGCTGCAGGTGTTTCTTCTGTTTCCGGCTCTGTTGTTGGTTCTGCGGAAGGAACCGGATCCGTCTCAGGTGTTTCTGTTTTTGGTTTTTTCAACAGAAAAACAGCTGCTGCAGCAATCACCACTACAGCCAGAACAGCGAGACCGATCCAAATCCATTTGTTCTGTTTGTTATGTTTCATCGAGGGTATTATATCGTTTCTGATTCGTTGATTCATATCCTGATTGCGCAGAAGATCAAAAACAGACCGCCCTCAAACCGCAGCCTGTTTTCAAATCGATTGTTCGAGGATCCGATCAGATCTTCATTGCCGTCTCGTAAGCACTCCAGATTACACTGCGCAGATTTCCAATCTTCGCACAGTCACCGACCAGATAAACATTCTTGCTCTTTGGTGCAAGCGGTGCTGACATGTATCCGGCGGAAGAAATCACACTGTCGCACGGAATTGTGATATCACCGTCTTTGGTCTTAACAATAATCTCACCGTCACGAACTTCTTTCAGTGTTGATTCAAGGTGTACTTCAACACCCTTCCATGCGAACCACTCTCTGAGGTAGGAACTGTTAGCAAGGCAAACACCATGCTGGGATACCAGATCATCTTTCATTTCAACAATGATCGGCGTCCTGCCCTGCAGAGCCAGCTCATAGGCGATTTCCGAACCAGTCAGACCACCGCCGATGACCGCAACCCGCTGTCCTACTTCTTTTCCGTTCAGGAATTCACAGGCTTCGATCATCTTCTCGTAGCCGGGAACCATCCGCAGGTACCGAGGTGTGGAACCGGTTGCTACAATCACCGGATATTTCCTGAATTCTTCAACCGAACCAATCTTCGTATTCAGATGAATTTCAATTTCAAGCTTGTCCATCTGCCGGCGATACCATTCCAGCAGATCTCTCAGTTTACCCTTATAGGACTCCGCACTCGCCGGAATAAACGTACCACCAAGCCTGTCACTCTGTTCATAGATAACCGGAGTATGTCCGCGAAGCTTCAGTACTCTTGCGGCTTCCATTCCGCCAATGCCGCCGCCGATGATGATAACCTTCTGCGGGTTCTTAGTTGGTTTGATGTAATGCTTGTTTGTCTGCATGGTTTCGGCATTGACCGCACACCGTGCAAGATGCAGGGAGTCCATCAGATCCTGATCATTTGGAACGCCCTTGTAGTGACACATGTTGAAGCATCCGTTATGGCAGAGAATACACGGCCGGATATCCTCTTCCCTGCCCTTCATGAGCTTTGTGACCCATTCGGTATCCGCAAGGAACGGTCTGGCAAAACCGGCACCGTCCAGCTTTCCTTCCGCAATGGACTGTGCGGCTGTTGCCGGATCAAGACGACCGGCAGCTACGACCGGAATGTCTACAAACTGTTTAATATGCTCGACATCTGCAAGATTGCAGTTTTCCGGCATGTACACAGGCGGATGAGCCCAATACCAGGCGTCATAAGTCCCGTTATCGCAGTTCAGCATGTCATAGCCTGCATCCTGCAGATACTTCGCTGCCTTTTCACTCTCCTCCATGTCACGTCCAACTTCCACATAGTCTTCTCCGGGAAGTGCACCTTCACGGAATCCCTTGGTTTTGGAAAGAACACTGTAACGCAGTGATACCGGGAAGTCGTCTCCACATGCAGCTTTGATTGCCTTTACGATCTCAACCGGGAAACGATAGCGGTTTTCAAATGAGCCGCCGTATTCATCCGTACGCTTATTGACATATTTCAGCGTGAACTGATCAAGAAGATATCCTTCATGAACCGCATGAATCTCCACTCCGTCAACACCCGCGTTTTTCAGCAGCACAGCAGTCCTGGCAAACGCATCCACAAACTCCTGGATTTCTTCCTTCGTCATCTCTCTGGATGGAACCTTGTCACTCCAGCGGTTCGGAGAAGGAGATGCCGAAGCTGTGATCTTATCCAGATCCATAAACGGTTTGGCGACTGTACGGATTATTGGATTCGTATAGATATCTTCCATCATTTTGGAGATTGTAAAGCTTCGGCCAAATCCTGCGGTCAGCTGTACAAACAGCTTGGCACCAGTCGCATGAAACTTCGGCATCCAACGGGCCAGATCACTGTACATCTTCTCATTTTCGTACAGCCATTCGCCGCCCATCGGATTGTAAACCGGCTGACAGCCTGGAAGCACAAGACCCGCATTGTTTTTGGCGACATTATAGATAAACTCTGCACCGGCTTTATCGAAATGGTTTATTTCCATCCATCCGAACAGATCGGTGCCGCCCATGGAAGTCAGTACGATACGGTTTTTAATCTCACAGTTTCCAATCTTCCATGGGGTGAATAACGGTTCATACTGTTTGTTCATTTCTGTTCTCCTGTTTCAGCTTTACCTGTTTCAATCCGGATAATGTTTTCCAGCAGATCGATTGATTGAATCGTTCCATTCACTTCATTCTGTATTCCAAGAATATCGGAAAAGATCAGTTTCTCTCCCTGTTGTTTTACGGTCGCCACATTGCGGAAAAGCAGTTTTTCCTGTCCTTTTTCAAGTGCGACCACATCAGACAGACACATCTTCGCTCTCCTTTAGTTTCTTCAGCGCTTCCTGAAGCAGATCCGTTCCCTTTCCGAGCGTATCCGCTGCTTCCTTTACCATTATCTGAATCTCTTCAGGAAGTGCAGAACTAAGCTCCAGCAGTTCTTCTACGTGGTGACGGTTATGATCCGTCATATATGCAAGCAATGCCTTTGCCTCTTCCGGAGAAGGGGCCTCGTGATGATGGTGGTGATGATGATGTTCACTCATAATTGGTACCTTCTTTCATTCAGTAAACAGATCGGTAAGCAGATCGGTATAGGTTACCGGATCCTTAATCGGAAGTCCTGCCATCATACGGGCCTGATTATAAAGAATCACGGCATACGATACTGCCCGCTTTGGATCGCTTTTGCGGGCACTGTTCAGTTTTCGCAGCGCCGGATGAGAAAGATTTACTTCCAATACTGCATGGTTTCCGATTCCGGCATCCGGATTCTGCTTTTGGTAATCCCGCTCCATCTCAAAGCTGATCCCGCTGCCGCTGCTCAGCAACACCGGATGAGATTCCAGCTTGCGGGAGGCAATTACTTCCGCAGCTTCATTGCCGATACTGGTTTTGATAAACTGCAGCAGTTCATCAGTCTCCTCTTTGGAAAACGGAGAACCTGCATCAAAGAGCAGATCTGCCTGTCTGTCACTTAAGGATACAAACGGATAGTTTTTCCAGCGGACAAACACTCTTGCGCAGAGTTCATCTACCATATCCACTGCACACAGAAATGGAATCCCGCGACGGCGCGGCCGCTCTGATTCCGGAAGTGAGAGAATCTCTGTGCGGGAATTCCCCTTGGCAAAATAAACTGCTTTCTGCCCGTGAATCATCTTCTTTTCATATTCTTCCAGGCTGATCAGCCCTTCCTGATCACTCACTTCAAACAGCAGCAGTTTCTGGAGTTTTTCCCGTTCAGATCCTTCTGTCTCCATAGCAGAAAGCTTCAGGCTTTTCCCAAAGCTTTGGAAGAATCGCTCATAATCCGTTCGGTTATTCTGCATTGCTTCCATCAGAGCTGCCGTTGTCTTTCGTTCGATGACATCCCGGATCGCAGCGATTTCCGCATTCGACTGCAGGTTTTCCCGTGTGATATTTAATGGAAGATCCACACAGTCCACCGCCCCTTTGAGAAAGGGGTAAGCGGAAGGAAGCAGTTCTGCCGCTGCTTCACGCACCCGGATCCCACTGGAATACAGCTCCAGCCCTTTCACATCTTCCTTCGTATCATAGGTTTTCCATGGCGAAGAAGGGATATAGATCAGAGCGCTGAATTCTACATTTCCTTCGATCCTCAGCAGCAATGTCCGAAGCGGTGGCTCTGCTGCCCCCTGCAATGTTTCGTATTCCGATGGTTTTGCGTAATGTTCCCGGAAAAACGCAAGGGTCTCTTCTTCCTTCACTTCACTTCTCTGTCGTTTCCAGAGCGGTGTCATGGAGTTCAGCAGTTCATAGCTCCATTTCTCAGTCGGCTCGCCGTTTTCATCCGGAACCGGTATCGGCATGAGCAGACGGATCGGCCAGCGGATATAATCACTGTATTTCTTAACCAGCTTGTACAGCGGGTATTCCCGCAGGAAACAGTTGTACTCATCCGAACCTTCTGCTGTTTCCTCACGGATATGAAGAATTACGTCCGTTCCGCATTCGCTCCGTTTTCCTTCTGTAATGGAATACGAATCGATGCCGTCACTTTCAAATATCCATGCCTGTTCCGCTCCGGCTTTTTTTGAAACGACCTTTACATGATCTGCCGCCATGAACAGCGAATAAAATCCAATTCCAAACTTTCCGATCAGATCGTCTGCGTGTTGTGTTTCTTCCTGAAACAGACCGGATCCGCTGAACGCAATCGTTCCAAGACAGCGTCTCAGGTCATCCGCATCCATTCCGATTCCGTTGTCGGAGATTGTCAGCAGCCGTTTCTCCTTATTCGGTGTAATCCGGATCATATAGGATTCCCGGGCTACCGGTCCGATTTTGTCGTCCGGATGTTCGAGGGCCAGCGCAAACCGTTTATCGATCGCGTCCGATGCATTGGCGATCAGCTCACGCAGAAAGACCTCTTTCGTCGTATAGACGGAATGGATCATCATCTGCAGCAGTTTAACCGTTTCAGTCTGGAACGGAATCGTTTCCTGTTTGTTCACGCAGGCCCTCGTATTCTTAAAATTCAGTCGTTATATTCGTAGTTCGGAGTATCGGTACTATAGATCTTCTCCAGCGGATCCTTCCGCTTCATGCGGTCATAATGATTGGAAAGAAACGGCTCCACTCCGTAAAACAGTGCCTTTCCATCCAGATCAAAGAAGAACACAATGAACAGAATGATGTAGAGCCCGGTACATAAGAAGAACAGAATCTTCAATGTTTTTAATAATGCCCTCATAACTTACCATCCTTCCGAGTCATCAAATTCAAGCAGTGTCGGATCCAGCGGTTCTTCATGCATGATTGTAGTCATGTAGTCATTTACGATACTGCGGATTTCACTCCTGCTGACGGTACGCTTGTCCGGAAGCGCATGCGGCATCCATATTGCATGAATGTTCCTTGCCCGGAACTCGTCTTCGAACAGACCATGCACACCCTGCATGCCTTTGCACTGGAGCTGGTCATACATCATAACCATGTCACAGTGGAATCTCTCCATGTACTCCCAGAGCTCGAAGATATGATGCATGCCGCCGACCGCCATTCGCCGCATCGGTGCCCATTCGTGATACAGCGCCATATCCTGCAGCATGTTTTCATAGCTGTCGGTTCGGATCGTCATATCAAACATCAAGGAGTCCATATTGATGATGCAGTTCAGGCCCCAGCAGTTATATGCCCATGTGCACCAGTGCGAGTAATACAGCGGTGCACAGCTCCACGCAATTACGCGGTGTCTTGTCAAAGGATAACTGTTGATCTTGTTTTCTACACACTTCTCCAGGATTTTCTTAACCCGTGCATCGGTCTCGTGCCAGATGTCACGATCACCATCCTGAGACTGATAGATCCGATAGAGAGCCTGGGATACACCATTGATCGGATAGTAGTCCGTATTGGCCGCAACTTCCCACTTCTCCCATTCAAAACGCTGCAGTTCATTCTGACGTTCCAGATGTTTCACTAATTCTTCGCAGTTGAACTTTTCACCGGTCTGTTCTTCGATGAACTTCCAGCACTCTTCAATCTCTCTGGCACAGTGTTCCTGTACCAGCGGGTCGTCAAACTGCATCGGCTGCGGCATCGCAAACAGCGGTTTGTTCATCATCCAGTCCTGAAGCACCGAAGTACCGACCGAGCCGTCACAGGCTTCATTGGAAGTAACAACAGCCGGGAAGTAATCCGGAACATCATCAAGGATGAAAATGCCCGCTTCTGCCTGACACATCGGACACGGATCACCCGGCAGACCGATGGACTGAGCAGCGTCGATATAGTTCAGAACAACATGGTTGTTTACATGACAGGTAACAAAGTACGGAATCATCTGCAGCGGAACATCATCCATGCGGTCACGCCACGGGTAGAAGATACCGCCCCAGACCGTTTCATCGTGTGCAAGCGTCTTTTTCCAGATTTCCGGATCGCCGCCCAGATTCTGATCTGCCTGCAGCATTCTCATGAACTGACGAATCGTTTCCGATACCATCGCCCGATAATGCCAGGCACTGGCTTTGAGCCCCTCTCCCCGCATGCCTTCAAGTCCTCTGTCAAACCAGTGCATGACCGGAAGATAAGACTGTCCCAGCCAGCGATAGCGCCAGACTCCCCTGGCAAACAGGATTGGTCCTTTCAGACCGCCGCCGTATTTCATGATGTCACTAATCATATGACCATAGTTATAAAGCCAGATCATATTGAAGTAGTACATCGTATCCTTGAAACCACGCCATTCACGGTGTTTGTACAGACCGGTCTTATCTACATAGAGATCACCAAGTCTTCTCTCCTCATGCGGTTTCCCGTTCCAGAAATCTGACGCGAGCGATTTGACTTTGTTCATGACGTCCTGACGGGTGTATGACTTTTTCTCACTCATCTTTCGCTCCTCGTCTTTCTTCGACTTCTCTTTTTTATTGTTTCTTTCACTTCCTGGCGCTTCTCTTCGATATCGGAAATCGCACTTTCCACCTTTACCAGCCGGTCATCAATATGATCTTCAATCTGTCCGACTTTCTCTTCGATGGCATCTTTTACTTCGTGCCGCTTTTCCTCGATATCCGAGATTGCACTTTCAATCTTTACCAACTGGTCATCAATGTGATCTTCAATCTGTTCAACCTTATCTTCGATCCGGCTTTCCACCATTTCCTTCAGAGTCGGCTCTTCCTTCTCTGCCGGTTCTTTATGAAGCTTCTTCAGCTCAACACTTTCCACAAATGCCTGGAAGCGGGTGCGAAGCTGTCCGGATGCAGAGTTGATGTATTCCTTTTCAATAGAACAGGTCGGAATATCAAAGTCCCTCGGAATAACAAGCGCATCGATTGTACGTTCATAACTCCAGTATTCACAGAACTTATTGGATTCGACAATCAGACCGTCCGCATTGTATTCCCTGCATACATCTGCCAGATACTTCTTACGTGCACGCATGATGTCCTGCGGCATGAAACGCGGGCAGCAGCTTGTCATCAGATAATGCCTTGCGATCGCTTCAAGCGGAGTCTCACCTTCCTGAACAACGATTTCCTCGCGTCCGGGCAGGGAACCATAACAATAACGGTCCGCAACGACAATCGCACCGCAGCTTTCAATCAGCTTGGTGAAATCCGGATCATCATTTTCCGCGCCGGCCAGCACCAGCTTGACCTTCCAGGTCGGTTTCGCATCCGGCTTTCGGGTTTTCAGTTCTTTTGCGGTTTCCCGCAGCATCGGCAGGATCTTATCCTTCGGGCAGGTAAGTGTTGTCAGCTGAATGACCGCAAATTCATATCCGGTGATTGTCGGGATATCGAGTTTCCGATAATTGCCGATTTCTGTGATGAGCCTGCATACTTCGTTATGCTGGTCGATTGCTTTCAGCAGAGCTTCATCACTGGTGTCGATGCCAAATTTCTCATGAAGTTTATCCAGTACATGCGCCTGAAGCTGCTTGCGGTAATGAAGCAGTGAGTTTTCCGTTTTCTTGAACGGCACATCCATGAATTCTACAAAGAAGTCCGGATTCTGAATGATATCCATTCGCTGCAGATGTTCCTGAAAACGGCAGGTAACCGTACAGGTTTCCGTTGCCATCTGTGCATCCAGAAAATTGAATCCTCCCTCCAGTGCACGTTCCATGAGGCTTCTGCCATAATGGCATGTTCTGCCTGACATATAGTAGGTTGCCATGACAGGAGTCGTGCAGTTCGGTGCACGCAGGCGCACCGAGAAACATCCGGGAAGATCCAGCAGAACTTCAGGCATGAAGTAACAGGTATAGCCAAGTGCCTTGCGGCCTTCCTCTTTCGCTTCCTGTACCAGCTCGTTATTGGCCTGCTGAAGCAGATTTTCCATCCGTATCAGATGTTTCAGGTCTTTCATTGGTTATTATCCCATCCCTTCTTTTCCGAAATGGAGTTCTCTCATTCCCTCCACTTCATCGCAAATCGGCTTGAGGCTGCACATACTGCAGTCGGTCGGAATTCCTTCCAGAATTCTCGAAAGTGTCATGGTGATCTCATGAACCTTTCTGGCATCCGCTAACAGTGCTTCATAATCTACGGAAGGATCGGTCAGGAAAATAACCGTCGCAGCCCGTATTCCTTCAATCTCCAGATAATGGTTCAGAAATGTGTTGCCGAGTTTTTCAAATGAAATTCCGTTCTTCAGGGCATCTTTATGAACCCGAACCTGTTCCCGGAAGTTTTCCGTCGAGGTACGAATCATGTATCCCTTCGCAAAGATGTGATATTTGACAAAATCCAGCTTCTGGAGCGTACGGAATGCCTGTTCACTGCCCTTGCGGGAAGAGGTATCCCCAAACAGAGCAGGATCTGCATTCAGTACGACCAGACGTGCATAGGAGGTGTCTTCCCGGATCTCCTGGAGATCTTTGCCGATAACAACTGTTCCGGATTCTTTCCAGTGATCTTCTTCCGTCGTCACACAGGTATAGTTGGCTGCACCTTTGCCCTGTCCGCCAAGTTCAAAGGCACAGTCTCTTCCCATCACCAGTTCAAACCGTTCCGTTTCCGGCCATGCCATTGAAGGATTGTACGCATATTCTCTGCGTTCCGAATGATCCTTCAGCACGTTCTCCAGACGTTCCAGTATCGTCTGATACAGTTCCATACGATGCCTCAGAACTTAATATCCGTCTTCTTCTTATCGAAGATCCGGTTTACCTGAACATATGCCCAGCCAAGCAGCTTCTGATCCAGGTTCCAGAAATAGACGATAAACAGGATACCGGTTGCCCATCCGAGCATGACGGCGATCAGTTTCAATATCGCCAGCAGTTTCTTCATAAGCTTTCTCCTCAGGCCTGTGCGAGTCCTTTCTGACGTGCATACTCTGCAGCGCCAAGCGCACCCATGAGCTGCGGGTCTGTCTTGAGGTCAATGACCTTGAGGTTCAGAACGTGCTCGATTGCATGCTTGAGACCGTCGTTCTTTGCACAGCCGCCTGTCAGAGTAATGGAATCCGTTGCGCCGGCTTTCTTGGCCATGACGAAGCATCTCTTCGCAACTGCCATCTGAATGCCTGCCGCAATCTCGTTCATCGGCTTTCCTTCACCAACAAGCGTAATGACTTCACTCTCCGCAAATACGGTGCACTGGGCAGTGATCGGAATGACGTTCTTCGCACTGAGCGAGAGTTTGGAGAATTCCGGAAGCGTCATTTCAAAGGAACGGGCCATCGCTTCATAGAAACGTCCTGTACCAGCAGCACACTTGTCGTTCATCGCGAAATTCTTAACGGTACCGTCACTGTCGACACTGATGCCCTTAACGTCCTGTCCTCCGATATCGATAATTGCCTTAACGGAAGGATCCGTGATGTGCACACCCATTGCGTGACAGGAGATCTCTGAGATGTTTTCATCCGCAAACGGAACTTTGTTTCGGCCATAACCGGTACCGATGAGATATGCCAGTTCTTCTGAAGACTTCAGTCCGACTTTATCGAGTACTTCCTTCATAGCGAGCTTTGCGCTCTCTTCGGAATTGATCTTTGATTTGATCGTTGTATCTGCAAGAATCTTTCCGTTCTCATCCAGAATAACTGCTTTGGTATAAGTACTTCCTACATCACAACCGCCAAAATATTTCATGATTTTTTCTCCTCTTTCGTTTATTTTGTTTTGTTGTTCTATTACATTGCGTTCTCGTCATCGAATTCCAGCAGAGACGGATCACACGGTTCTGCCTTCATGACGGTACGCATATACTCATTTACTTTTGCACGCATTGCCTTACGGGAAACGGTGCGCGG
>JAEEPV010000185.1 GCA_016284975.1 Solobacterium sp. | reverse complement strand
CGGAACGGGTATGGAGAATCCGGATCTCTCAGCAGCTTCATGATTATGCATCTTCGTTGCAGGTGAATTACGCAAGATGTATGACCCGCGGGGATACTGTGGCTGCCGAGCTTTGCCGATCACAGGGAATCCGCTCTGCGATGGACCTGTATTTTCTGCTGAAAAGAACCTATCCGCCATATTACAAATGGACATTCCGAGCATTGAAAGAACTGGATGAAGAAGGACTCTTTTCATCTAAGATTCAGGAACTTGCAGAAACAGTGATCCGTCCGGATGCCTGGAATGGAACCAGATATCATCCAAACCGGCCCAACTTTAAAGACAGCATCATCTGTCTTGCGGAAGAGATCGCATCCCTGATTGAAGAACTGCTGATCGGACAACAGCTGACCACGGTAAGAAGCCGTTATCTGGAAATCCATGTCAATGAGGTTTTGAATGGCTAGAATACGGTACCGCTGTCAGACACGGATTCAGAGAACACAATCTGCAGAATCTGCCGGTTTTCAATCTTTTCCGGATATTCTAATAATTACTATGTTTTGAATACTATTCTGCTGCGGCAGAATAGCGAATTGCGCTACGAGGATTACTTATGAAAGAGAGAATCAGATCAAAGCAGGCTCCGAAATATCTGATGTTGATGATTTCTTTTCTGCTTTTCGTAATGATCACACTTGGGTATCTGCTGGTACGACAGGCAGAAAAATCGATGATAACACTGCTGCAGACCCGCATGCTTGATATTTCCAATACTGCGGCAGCGATGATCGACGGAGATGTTATGGAAACCGTTACACCGGAAGATAAGGGGACGGAGGAATATGAGTCAATCATGCGGACTCTGACCTATTTCCAGGATAATATTGATCTCAAATATATTTACTGTATTCGGGATGAGGGAAACGGCAAGTTTACTTTTGGACTGGATCCTACCGTAGAAGATCCGGGTGAATTCGGTTCACCGATTGTCTATACAGAGGCATTGGGAAAGGCAAGCAAAGGAATCGCTTCGGCTGATAATACCTACTATGAAGACTCCTGGGGAAAATTCTACAGCGCATACAGTCCGGTTTTTAACTCAAAAGGAAACGTAGCGGGAATAATTGCGGTAGACTTCAGTGCGGAATGGTATGACGAACAGCTTGCAACTCTGACCAGAACAACATTAATTGTCGCATTCCTGTCTCTGTTAATTGGTGCAGCGATCGTAGTTACCATCGTTACCAGAAATGAACAGAAGATCGGATCGATCCACAGTCAGCTGAATGAGCTTTCCAATACGCTGATGCAGGAAATGGGAAATGATCCGGAAGATACGGAAGCAGGTCAAAAAGAGGAGGATCCGAAGGAAGAACCGGCTTCGATCGAATCATTGGGAGCACATATCCAGTCGATGCAGACGGAACTGAAAACACAGATTGCCCAGGTTCATGGACATGCCTACCAGGATGGTCTTACCGGCGTCAAGAGTAAACAGTCCTATCTGGAAATGGAAAAAGCCCTGAATGAGAAAATGGCGAAAAGGGCACTTCCGGATTTTGGAATTGTGGTCTGTGATGTAAATGATCTCAAGAGAATCAATGATACACTCGGGCATCAGGCGGGAGATGA
Source organism: Solobacterium sp. (assembly GCA_016284975.1). GTDB lineage: Bacteria > Bacillota_I > Bacilli_A > Erysipelotrichales > Erysipelotrichaceae > Bulleidia. Next base: position 1,537 of record JAEEPV010000185.1, on the reverse strand, counting down.
GTATATCCGCAAAGCGTGCAGGATGATCTGTGATATTTTCGGACACAGCCCGGTATATCGGATTGGCGGCGATGAGTTTGTGGTGATTCTGACCGGAAGAGATTATGAAAACCGGAAAATGCTTATGTACGAACTTCACAGACGTTCTGCCGCTCATATCGCAGACGGTGATGCGGTTGTTTCCGGCGGTCTTGGAGATTATGTTCCAAAACAGGATCAGAGTGTTCATGAAGTATTTGAACGGGCAGATTCTGCGATGTATGAAGAAAAGACGCTGCTTAAGACCCTTGGGGAAGTGAGCAGAGGGGAAGGACAGGATCTGTTTGACGGAGAAGATATTTCATATACGCTTCCGATGATCAATATCCGGAAACATATCCTGATTGCCGATGACGTTGCGTCCAACCGGGAGATTCTCGGTGACCTTCTGAGGGATGATTATGATATCTACTATGCGGCTGACGGCAGGGAGACTATGGAAGTCCTGCGGGATCATAAAGATGAGATCGCACTCGTACTGCTTGATCTGTATATGCCCAGAATGACCGGCCGCGAAGTAATTGCAGAAATGCAGGTGGATAAGGATCTGGTATCCATCCCTGTTATTGTTCTGACCATCGATCAGGATGCGGAACTTGACAGCCTGAAGACCGGCGCGATGGATTTTATTCCAAAACCCTATCCGGATGCTGAAATCGTAAAAACCCGCATTGCAAAATGCATTGAGTTATCTGAAACACGTGATCTGATCCGGCATACGGAGAAAGATCCTCTGACCGGACTGTTCAATATCAATTATTTCATCCGTTATGTAAACCGCTTTGATCAGCAGTTTAAGGATATCGTTTACGATGCGGTTGTATGTCAGGTGAGCCGATCGGATGATACAGATGAAGATTATGGAAAATCATTCGGTGATCTGCTGGCCCGCCGCATCGGTATGAGCATGAAAATGCTTGCCCGCAAGACCGGCGGAATCGGCTGCCGGCAGGGAGACAGTACATTCCTGCTCTATTGCCAGCATCAGGATGACTATCGACAACTGTTCCAAAAGGTAATCGATGAAGTGAATGCGGATCCGGAAACCAGGGATAATGTCCGTCTGCGGTTTGGCGTATTTGTCAACGCAAAACAGGAAGAAAACATTGAGGAACGGTTTGCCTGTGCGAAGGCCGCGGCTGAAAGCATTGCCAATGAGGGAAACTCATTCTGCGGCTACTATGAATACATTGGAAGCTGAATAACAGGTAGAAATGAAGGAATTGCAGAATCTTTGACCGGAATCGGGTGAAGGATCCCAATTCCTTTTTCGATTGCCGGAAAGCGGGGAATTATAAATGGCTTCATGAACGGACTGCTGTTGATCGGCTTATACACGTTCCATTATCGTTCAAGATACAGGAGGATCTTTCTGAGGAATATCGGATACGATCCCTGACGAGAAGACATTTTAAATCATTAATCTGGAATGATAACTGATAATATTTATGTATGTATATAGACAGATTCGCCAGCTTCAAAACTGGTGAATCCGATT
>JAEEPV010000184.1 GCA_016284975.1 Solobacterium sp. | reverse complement strand
GAGGCGAATGTTACACATCCCGGTACGTATGGACCGTAGGCGGCATGCGGGCTTGTCTGGCGCAAGTATTATCAGGAGATTCTGGAAGAGCTGGACTGCCCGGAACAGTATACCGAACGGGTATACAGCCGGATCGAACATTCCCTGATCATTGGCATTGACGCAAAAGACAATGAATACAATCCGCTGGCAGATGCGCTGAATCAGATTCCCAATCTTACCGATAATCAACGAAAAGACATTCTGCGGGAAGGAAGATCCGGATTGACGATCACGGATATCATTAAGGATTTTAATCCGACCTGGAATTCGGATATGGATCCGTATGAATGCTTTATGGATGCGGTCGCATTTGCCAAGGATATCCTTCTGAACCGTATCGACAGTGTCATTTCAAGTCTGGATTCCCGTGATTTTGTCATGCGGGCAATTGATTACTCGTCCAATCACATCATGTTGATGAATCAGTTTGCGCCATGGGAAGGCATCGTATACGGACAGAAGAATAACCCGAAGGCAGCAGATATCTGGTATGCGGTATATCCGGCAATCCGGGGAGGGTGGAATGTTCAGTGTGCCCGTACCGATTCGGATGACCGGAATACATTCCGTCATCCGCTGCCAAAAGAATGGTATGGGCTGCGCGGGGAAGAGCTTCAGAACGTAACCGGCGTAAAAGGTGCGCAGTTCTGTCATGTCTCCGGGTTCCTCTGCGGTGCGGATACCCAGGAAGACTGTCTGGAACTGATCCGTCTGGCATCGAAATAAGGAACAGATCTGATTCATCTGAAAACCCAGAAACGAAAAATGGGAATTCTTTGCAGAGACTGCGCAAGATTCCCATAAATCATTTCATTCGTTAAAACAGATTGAATTTGAATAATCTGTGACTAAACCAAACACTCAGGACAAGGACGCAAGAACTTCCTTTAATTCGGGAATGGAGGTGCTTGCGCCTTTTCTTGTGACAGAGATCGCGGAAGCCTTTGACGCAAACCGCATCGCCGTCTGCAGATCGACCCCTTCCGCAAGCGAACCGATCAGGAAGCCGGTATAGGTATCTCCGGCACCGACGGTATCGACAGCGGTTACCGGATAGGATGCCTGTTCGGTACGGATACCATCTTTCACGCATACGCTGCCTTTGGAGCCGTATGTTACAACGATTGCAGAATTCGGATAACGGTTCTGCAGCTCCTGCAGAGGGTCTTTTGCATTCTCGGAAAGAAGGAAAGCTTCTTCTTCGTTGAGCAGGAAATAATCAACATAGCCTAACGGCATCTTCCTTACCGAAGGATTCATCGGAGAAGGATTCAGAACAATTGTCATTCCGATATCATGTGCCCGTTCGATGATGTATGGAATTTCCGATATTTCATTCTGCAGTACCAGCCAGTCGCGGTTAACGAAGTGGGAAAGCACTTCATCCACATATGCTCTGGTAATTGCCTGATTGGCACCACCGTCCAGAACGATACAGTTTTCTCCCTCTGAATTGACCTGAATAAACGCACTTCCGCTGGGAGTATCTTCCAGCTGCAGTACATAGTCCGTATTGACGCCTGCGTACTTCAGCGCATCCAGAAGAATTCCGCCGTCTGCTTTTCCGACCGCACCGGCATGAAAGACATGGCTTCCGCTTTTTGCCAGCGCGATGGACTGATTCAGACCTTTTCCGCCGCAGGCAGTCATCCGGCTGAAGGATGCCTCCGTTTCTCCCGGACGAACAAAATGATCTACCTGATAGGTGTAATCGATATTCAATGATCCAAAGTTCAGTATTTTCATACTCCGTTACTCCTGTTACTCCAATTATACAAAAAGCGAAAATCGGAAAATACCGTTTTGATACAGGGAAAACAAAAAGCAGACGCTTTTCACGCCTGCTGGATGAATATCGATTACGCAGGATTTAAGCGGCCTGTGCTTCCGCTTCCTTTGCCTCAAGTTCAGCTTCCTGTTCTGCCCAAATATCGACCGGCTTGAGGTTCTTTTTCTTTGCGATGGCGATCAGGATGATCAGTACGACCACAATGATCACGCAGGCACCGGGACTGCCTTCTACGCCAAATGCGGGATTAAAGAAGAATCCGTCAGAAGCCGCATCGAGATGATACAGAGAGTAAGGAGATACGAT
>JAEEPV010000183.1 GCA_016284975.1 Solobacterium sp. | reverse complement strand
TAATGTCAATCATACTTTTTCCTCCGTCTGAACAAAAAAACATCCTCCTTGCGGGACGATGTGTGATCGCGGTGCCACCCTGCTTGCCAAATTGTTTCACGTGAAACAATTCAACCTCTCATTATCCGGATAACGGGCGGTGCCGGAAGGGATTAACTTCACTCCGGGGTGGATTTCATTTCCGGGCGCAACAGTTTCCATCAGCCACTGTCTTTCTCGGAGCACCCATTAAACTACTTGTCCCCATCTGCGTTTCTAGAGTTCATTTAAGCATTGCCGCTTTGGTTTTGTCAAGACAGTATGGGTGTGCTACGATGAGGTCGAAAGCAGGTGACTTTGGTGAAGAAAACAGTACTTGCCGCACTCGGTGTTTTACTCATCCTGTGTGGCTGCGGCAATAAAAATAAAGACAAGGATGTAAACCCCTATGAGGCGGGTCCGGTCACGGAAACCGATACCCGGACGGATGAAGAAAAAGAACTGTCCATGATTCAGGGCTGTATTCAGGATTACAACACGAACCGGATTCCGGAGGTAGAAAAATATCTGAATACCCAGCTCCATCCGCTGCCGCTGGAAGTAACGTCTCTGCCGGAGATCAAATCACTTTCCGATCTCAAAAAAGAAGAAGCGTATATTGAGAATTCCAACAGCAGCTATGCGGGAAGTTATATGGTTGATGATAAATATAAAGTTATATTCATCATCTATGAACCGACCGGCAATTCCTTCTGGCTCAATGGCCGGATCCTGTTTCAGATCGATCCGGAACAGGTCACGGTGGACGACAGCCGGTTCACAGAGTACCGTACGACGATGACCTCATTACTGGAACAGGAGAAACGGGTGCTGAACTGGCTGTATGGTCTGAACCTGTCCCTCAGCGAAACCGAATCCTTCCCCGGATATTATGAGGTGCTGTCGATGGGCGGCGTTACACCGCATTCGCTCGAAGATATCCGGGCCATTGCGGAACGGGTGTTTACCCGTGATTTCCTGGAAGAGAATTTTTACTACAGCGCCTTCTACAGCGAAAGCGCCATGTTCAAGGAAGCAAATGGAAACGTATACTGCGCCAGAAGTGATATGATTGCACAGGAAACCTCTTCCGTTTATAATCCGCGCTACATCATCGCTGCACAGGAACGCGACGGGATCATCTATCTGGATATACTTGCGGATTCGCTCGGAGAGATCCAGCCGGATATCAAACGTCTTACCATGGCGAAAACCGACAGCGGCTATCGGCTTCCGGCAGCGTATTGATTTTCATTGTTTCTGAAAATGTTCTCTGTTTCTTTCGTAAATAATGAAAATTTAATCATTTAAAAGACGAATTATCAGTTATGTATTAAAAAGTCGGGTAATTATTGTTTACGAACCCTACTATCATGCTATAATATTAACAAGCGATCTTTTATATTCAAGGAGACAATTATGGCAAAAAAACTTACTGCTTATCAGAAAAAGCTGGATTATAACAACACCTATAATCGGGAGAACTATCGTTCGTTCTCAATCCGTTACAATAAGGCGAACGAAAAGAAGATTATCAGCTGGCTCGAAAAAAAGGACAGTGTCAAAACGTATATCACCGAATTGATCCTTGCGGATATGGAAAAGAAAAAAGCAGCCCGCAAAGCAAAATCTTCCAAATAAACCGGATGATTTTAAGCATGAATTTCGAAAGGAAAGAAATTACGTTCCGGCGTGATTTTTTTTCGATTTTAAACCCTTGTTACGGAAGGGCTTTTTCCTCGTTTCCAATATATAAAAACCCATCTGGAATCACTTGTACTATAATATTTAATATAGTAATATAAAAATAACAACTGAGAATAATCATTCCTCGTGGGAGGATCAACGTATTTGAATCATCATTGAATGTCGATCAAAATGGGAATCTCTTTTCTGCAGAAAGGGCAGAAACAGCTCGGCGCTGAAACCGAATGATCGCATTTTTGTTTGAATTTCTGCTGATAAAACAACTGAAGAATAATTTTTCTGTGAACGATACAACGATATAGGAGGAAATCAAATGTCTAGCAGAATTTATGATTGTATTGCCGCAATCGCCGATGTTATTGAGGAAAACAAGGATTTCCTCACAGACCTCGACCGCGAGATCGGTGACGCTGACCATGGAGTCAACATGGCCAGAGGTTTTCATGCGGTTAAGGAGAAACTGCCGAAGGATGATCCGGATATCGGCGCAGCGCTGAAGAAAACCGGAATGACACTGCTGTCAACCGTCGGCGGAGCTTCCGGACCGCTGTATGGCACCGCTTATATGGATGCCGGAAAAGTCGCAGCCGGAAAGACTGAGCTCACCGCAGAGGATTTCGGTGAAATGCTGAAGGCGGCCATCGCAGGTATTCAGAAACGCGGTAAAGCAGAGCGCGGCGAAAAGACGATGCTGGATTCCCTGATTCCGGCATATGAAACTTACACCGAAAAAGTTGCCGGCGGTGCAGATCTTGTTACCGCACTGGAAGCGGCCTGTGAAGAAGCACGCAAGGGCATCGAATTCACAAAGACGATCCGTGCGACCAAAGGCCGTGCAAGCTATCTGGCAGAGCGCAGTATCGGACATCAGGATCCAGGTGCTACCTCCGCTACGCTGACACTGGAAACCATTTTGAAATTCCTCAAAGGCTGATTGAGAGCGGACTGCTATGGTAGGAATTGTTATCGTATCCCACAGCGCTAAAATTGCCGAAGGCATCAAAGAGCTCGCACTTCAGATGGCGCATGGCTATGACGGCATCTTCTGTGCCGGCGGAATGGAAGACGGCAGTATCGGTACCGATGCGGTAAGAATCATGGACGCGATCCGTGACGCCGACAAGGGCGATGGTGTTGTTGTATTTGGTGATCTCGGAAGCGGAATCATCAGTGCGGAAATGGCAATCGACATGCTGGACGGGGAAGGCATCAATGTCAGGATCGCTGACGCCCCCATCGTAGAAGGTGTCATTGTCGCAGCCGTTGAAGCTTCCATCGGTTCAGATCTCAACCGCGTTATTGAAGAATCCGAGAAGACACGGGACTTCCGCAAGATTCAGTAATCATTTTGGAATAAACCGCAATGACCTGCGGTTCGGCGCATTCTGGCGCCAGAGTTCTTCATGGATAATACAAAAAGGAGGGTAATATGAAGAAACTGATTAATGAGGTCGACAATGTAGTAAACGAAATGCTTGATGGCATGGTAGCAGCTTGCCCGAAGTACGTTAAGCGTCTGCCTGGACTGGAAGTACTGGTTCGTGCCGGCGGTTCCAACGGTAAAGTTGCGCTCGTATCCGGCGGCGGAAGCGGACATGAACCTTCCCACGGCGGATTCGTCGGAAAAGGTATGCTGGACGGCGCAGTTGCCGGTGCAGTATTCACATCCCCGACACCGGATCAGGTCTATGAAGCAATCAAAGCAGCCAACGGCGGAAAGGGTGTTCTTCTCGTAATCAAGAACTACACCGGTGATGTCATGAACTTCGAAATGGCAGCTGACATGGCAAGAGATGAAGGCATCGAAGTTGATCAGGTTGTTGTCGCAGACGACGTCGCAGTTGAGAACAGTACCTGGACAACCGGACGCCGCGGTATCGCCGGAACCATCTTCGTACACAAACTCGCAGGTGCCTGCGCAGAAGCCGGCGGAGATCTCGCAGCTGTTAAGGCAGTCGCTGAAAAGGTTATCGCAAACGTACGTTCCATGGGTATGGCGATTGATGCCTGCACCGTTCCGGCAGCCGGCAAGAAGAGCTTTGACCTTGCGGAAGATGAAATTGAAATCGGTATCGGTATCCATGGCGAACCGGGTACTCACCGTGAAAAGATGAGCACCGTTAACGGCATTTCCGATCAGCTGCTCGACAAGATCCTCGCTGAGGGAATCTACAATTCCGGTGATGAAGTCTGTGTCCTGGTCAATGGCATGGGCGGCACTCCGCTGATGGAACTCTATGTTGCCAACAATCACATTAAGGATGTTCTGGCAGAAAAGGGCATCAAGATCTACAAGACCATCGTCGGCAACTATATGACATCGCTCGACATGGAAGGCTTCTCCATCACACTGCTCAAGCTGGATGATGAAATGAAGAAGCTGCTCGATGCACCGGCAGATACTCCTGCATTCGTACAGTTCTGATTGGTTTTGTTTTTAACACAGAGGGCTTCGGCTCTCTGTTTTTTTTTTATTTTCCGGGCATAAAAAAAGAACCGTTTGATCTGGTTCTTTTTCATTGGCTTGATCAGTCTGCGTTTTTGAAGACGTCTTTATTCTTAATAAAGTATTCAACGCCGGAGTATACCGTCGTCGCCACAATGACCACAACACATAACGTATTCAGCCATTCCGGAATATTGAGCATCATCAGGCAGAGGCAGACCATGGTGGAAGCCGTCTTGACTTTGCCGGACCAGGCAGCCGCGATGACTTTGCCCTGTTCCACTGCGACAAGGCGCATGCCGGAAACGGCGAATTCTCTCAGAAGAACAATTGCCAGCGCCCATCCCGGCATCTGACCGTTTTCCACGAACCAGCACATCGCGGACATGACCAGGATCTTGTCTGCGAGGGGATCCATGAATTTGCCGAAGTTGGTGATCTGGTTGTAGTGCCGGGCAATATAGCCATCCAGAAGATCGGTCAGAGAGGCAATGATGAAGATCGCCAGCGCTACGTAGTTGCTGTTGGGGAATCCCGCATACAGTACGCCGAGGAATACCGGTACCAGAATGATTCTCAGAATGGTCAGCTTATTAGCAGTAGTCATAGTATGATTTCTCCTATTTTCACAACACAATTATTTTACACCTAAAAAAGACCACTGCGCACTTACGCAATGGCCTCTTTCAGATGTTTAATCAGTCAACGTTTCTAGTCGCAACGACATTCACGCCGGTACCGAGTACATTGTCAATGATGACATCGCCGATCTTAACCGGTGCTTTGACACGCACCGCATCGATCGCCTTCATGCATTCATCGATCTTGTCCTTCGGAATATTGCCTGCTGTCTTGACGGAGCAGCGAGGTTTGTCACCGCCATCCACGACTACAGTGGAGGTAACGGTGCGTTCCGGATGAATGACTTCCTTGCGCGCGTAGTTATCGCCGATCGGGCAGGTATTGCCCTTTACGGAAAGAACTTCACCATTCTCAAGTTCAACGGTGATCTGGCAGCCCATCGGGCAGCCAATGCATGTTAATTCTCTTTTTTCCATACTTACTCTGCCTCAATCTTGATCGTAATGGTCTTCAGATCTTTTACTTCCTGAAGCTTCTTCTTCTGCAGGATGACCTGTTCCATTTCACCCGGTGCGAGAATCCGCTTCTTCAGATGCTGAACCCGTTCGTCATCGAAGTAAACGCTGACGAAGGAATCCTTGAACACTGCTCCGACACGGAACCGTACGGTAAGCAGGTCTTCCATCTTGTCGACATCGACCGTGCATGGAACGGTGTAGCGTGCACCGTCCGTTGCCTTGAGTTCAACGACATGACCCTTAGCAGTATCTTTGGAACCGTTCTGTACGAACTTCGCCGCATTGGCACCAGCCTTGGTCGCTTCTTCCGAAACGTAGTCAACCAGATCGTGTACATGCAGAACATTACCGCAGGCAAACACACCCGGAATATTCGTTTCGAGACTCTCGTTGACGATCGGTCCGCTGGTGACCGGATTCATCTGAATGCCGGCCTTGTTGGACAGTTCGTTCTCCGGAATCAGACCGCAGGATAACAGAAGGGTATCGCAGGTATAGCGTTCTTCCGTTCCCGGGATCGGCTTCATGTCTTTGCCAACCTCAGCGATCGTTACCGCTGTAACGTGTTCCTTGCCTTCGATATCCACTACGGTGTGGGAAAGCTTCAGAGGAATGCCGAAGTCGTTCAGGCACTGTACGATGTTACGCTTCAGACCGCCGGAATACGGCAGGAGTTCCGCAACGACTTTGACCTTTGCGCCTTCCAGCGTCATACGGCGGGCCATGATCAGACCGATATCACCGGATCCGAGAATAACAACTTCACGGCCCGGCATATAGCCTTCGATATTGACCAGACGCTGTGCAGTACCGGCAGAGAAGATGCCTGCCGGACGGTAACCAGGAATGTTGAGCGCACCGCGCGGACGTTCCCGGCAGCCCATCGCCAGAATGACTGCACCAGCCTGAATCTGATACATGCCGTCTTCCCGGCTCATGGCTGTTACAACACGGTCAGGAGAGATGTCCATAACCATGGTGTTGAGCTTGTATTCGATCTTTTCTTCGAGTACCTGCTCGATGAAGCGGTAAGCATACTCCGGTCCGGTCAGCTCTTCCTTAAAGGTGTGAAGTCCGAAACCGTTGTGAATGCACTGGTTCAGAATACCGCCGAGCTCTTTGTCACGTTCCAGAATCAGGATCTTTTCGATTCCTGATTTTCTGGCGGAGACCGCCGCTGCCAGACCTGCAGGTCCGCCGCCGATGATTACAATATCGTATGAAATCATGCTTCGTCGCCTCCGTTCGAGCCTTTGGTTCTCTCGATTACAATGTTGCTGCGGCCGCCGCTCTTCGTGACTTCTTCCAGCGGAAGTCCAAGTTCACGGTGCAGTATTTCCATAACACGCGGTGAGCAGAAGCCGGCCTGGCATCTTCCCATACCTGCGCGGGTGCGGCGTTTGACACCGTCCAGGCTGCGTGCGCCGAGCGGACGATGGATCGCGTCGAGGATCTCGCCTTCGGAAATGGATTCACAGCGGCAGATGATCTGTCCGTAAGCCGGCTCTTTCTTGATGAGCTCATTGCGCTCTTCCAGAGAGAGTTCCTGCGGATTGAGGATACCCTTACGCTTGGAGATCCAGTTTTCCTTTTCCGTGAGATTCATCTTTTCCTTCAGCATACCGCCGACCATCTCACCGATGGCAGGGCAGGATGTGAGGCCCGGAGATTCGATGCCGGCACAGTCGATGAAGTGCGGTGCATCTTCAACTTCCTTAATGATGAATTCATGGTTTGCTTCATGTGCACGGAGTCCGGCAAATGAAGTGATGACCTTGCGCATCGGCAGATTCTTCACGTGATCGTTTGCCTTCGCGATGAGATCTGCGATACCTGCAGCAGTCGTATTGTTGCCTTCCTTGTTCTCAAGGTCGACCGCGGTCGGACCGACAATCAGATTGCCGTGGATCGTCGGAGAAACGAGAACGCCTTTACCGAGATTTGTCGGCTGCGGGAAAATCGTATGCTTTACATGTCCGCCGACTTCCTTGTCGAGCAGGCAGTAATCACCGCGGCGCGGCGTAATCTTGATCTTATTTGCGCTGACCATGTTGTGGATGATGTCTGCGTAGACACCGGCAGCGTTTACGACATATCTGGCGGTATACTCACCGTTATTGGTGCGCAGATGCCAGATACCTTCTTCGTCTCTCTTAATAGCTTCAACTTTTGTATTGAAACGGAAGTCAACACCGTTTACTGCTGCATTCTCCGCCATGGCGATATTCAGCATAAACGGGCAGATAATGCCGCTTGTCGGAGCATAGAGCGCACCTTCGACATTGTCGGAAAGATTCGGTTCCATCTCCAGCGCTTCTTCGCGGCTCAGAATTCTTAAGTCTTTAACACCATTGGCAATACCACGGTCATACAGGGTCTTCAGTCCATCAATCGCTTCCTTGTGGATGCAGACGACCATAGCGCCATTACGTTTAAACGGAATATCAAGGTCTTCCGCCAGCTGACCCATCAGTTCATTACCCCGGACATTCATCTTCGCCATGAGGGAACCCTCAGCAGCGTCGAAGCCGGCATGGACAATTGCGGAATTTGCCTTGGACGTTCCTTCGCAGACATCTTCGCACTTTTCCAGTACGCAGACGCTTGCGTTATAGCGCGAAAGCTGTCTGGCGATCGAACTGCCGGTTACTCCCGCGCCAATAATAATTACGTCATACATGTTTGTTATCAGTCCTCTTTTGTTTTGTGAATCAGATATGCTGTCTGCAGGCCTGCTGCAGAAACACATTTACTACAGAAAGAAGAAGGAGGAATCAGCACAGTCACGCACATGCGCTTTGTGCCGATTCCCCCAGCCTATGTGCTATTACAGAAAACTTCTAATTCAAATCGAATGATTAGAATAAGATGTTGTGCAGTAAGGAAGCAACGATTGCACCGCAGATCGGAGCTACAACAGGAATCCAGCCGTAAGCCCAGTCAGGGTTCTTCTTGCCCTTATTCGGAGCAAGGAGCTGATATGCGAAACGCGGAGCAGCATCTCTTGCTGCGTTCATAGCATAACCTGTGAGACCGCCGAAGGAAGCACCGCATGCAACGATGACGCCATAGACGAGAACCCAGGAAACGTTGGAAGCACCAGCTTCTGCAGGGATGGATGCGAGTGTGAATACGAGAACGAATGTAGCTACAAACTCAGACAGGAAGTTGAGGCTTGTGTTGCGAATAGCCGGACCTGTGCTGAAGCAGCCGCGGATTGTGTCATCGTCTTCTGTAGCCTTGATCTGATCGCCATAGAGAACCATCAGGATCGCTGCACCTACGAAACCACCGAGCATCTGAGCAATGATGTAACCCGGAACCATACCCCAGGAGAGACCACCGCGCATAGCTGCGCCGATTGTAACTGCCGGGTTGAAGTGGGAACCGGAAGCTGCGCCGAATGTGAACGCAGGAACCATAACTGCCATACCCCAACCAATGAGAATGTGAACGGTATTGCCGCCCTTCATTCCGGAACCTGTCAGGCTGACGTTGCAGCAAACACCGTCACCCAGAAGAACAAGCATCGCTGTTCCAATAAATTCTGCAATATACGGACTCATAATTTTTTTCTATCTCCTCTATTTTTTCTAAGACAATGTAGGACTAATTATTTAGCCCAGCCGAGTGTGGCATTGACTGCCTGCTTCCAACCCTTGAGCTCTGCCTCTCTGACATCAGCTGCCATGTCAGGCTTGAACTCACGATCGATCGCCCAGTTCTTGATGACATCCTGCTTGCCGGACCAGAATCCAACAGCCAGACCTGCCAGGTAGCTGGCGCCCATAGCGGTTGTTTCTACGCATACCGGACGATGTACCGGAGCGTTGATGATGTCGGACTGGAACTGCATGAGGAAGTTGTTCTTACATGCGCCGCCGTCAACCTTCAGAGCGTTCAGCTTAACTCCGGAACCTTCTTCCATAGCTGTGAGAACATCAGCTGTCTGGAATGCGAGAGATTCAAGAGTAGCACGGATGATGTGGTACTTATTGACACCACGAGTCAGACCTGTAATAGCACCACGTGCATACGGATCCCAGTACGGAGCACCTAAACCGGTGAATGCAGGAACGACATAGCATCCGTTGGTATCCTTAACCTGTGTTGCGAAGTACTCGGAATCCGGAGAAGCATCAACTACCTTGAGCTCATCACGGAGCCACTGAATTGCAGCACCAGCTACGAATACAGAACCTTCGAGTGCATATTCGACCTTACCGTCGAGACCCCAAGCGATTGTGGTCAGAAGTCCATTGTTCGGATAAATCGGCTTTTCGCCAACGTTCATGAGCATGAAGCAGCCTGTTCCATAAGTGTTCTTTGCCATACCAGGCTCGAAGCATGTCTGGCCAAAGAGGGCAGCCTGCTGGTCACCGGCAACACCGGCAATCTTGATCGGTCCGCCGAAGAATTCCGGATCGGAGGAACCATATACGCCACTGGAAGGCATTGCCTTCGGCAGCATGCTCATCGGTACTTCAAGCTGTTCGCAGAGCTTTGCATCCCATTCCAGAGTGTTGATGTTGAACATCAGAGTTCTGGAAGCGTTGGAATAGTCAGTAGCGAATACTTTGCCCTTTGTGAGCTTGTAGATCAGCCAGGTATCAACGGTACCGAAGCACAGTTCGCCAGCTTCTGCACGTGCACGGACACCCTCGACATTATTGAGGATCCAGCGCAGTTTTGTACCGGAGAAGTACGGGTCAAATACGAGACCTGTCTTGTGATAAGCTTCATCCGCGATATCCGGATACTTCGCGATGAGTTCAGCCTTCATATCAGCTGTTCTGCGGCACTGCCATACGATTGCATGGTATACCGGCTGTCCGGTCATTCTGTCCCAGACAATTGTTGTTTCACGCTGGTTTGTGATACCGATTGCAGCGATGTCTTCTGCTTTCGCTCCGACTTTCTGCATTGCTTCACGTGCTACGGACAGCTGTGTCTGCCAGATTTCGTTTGCATCGTGCTCAACCCAGCCCGGCTGCGGGAAGTACTGCGTGAATTCCTTTTGCGCTACAGAGCACATTTCACCCTTTTCGTTGAACAGGATGCAGCGGTTGCTGGTTGTGCCCGCATCGAGCGCCATTACATACTTTGCCATTTGTTTTACTTATCCTCCTTTAATTATGATTGGCAATAATGCTAAAGCTGTAATGCTTTCGTTTCACTTTCTGCAGGATCAGAAAGTTAACTACAATTTGAAGAAACTCAATATTGGCCGAATCAAAGGAAACGGCCGCATAAGTGAAATCAGACGTATGGATTCAATTTTTCTTTAATTATGATCCGGAAATCAGATTTTTCTGTCTTCGGATCCCCCTTAATCTGTCGGATAAATCAGAACAAATCTTATTTTTATCTCCCCTTTTTCAGTTCTGTTGTTTTTACAGGCCACCAAGCGGAACAATAAGCCCCTGAAATTAAAACGTGACATCATGTATGCGGTTACATTGCTGGAAACAAATAACATTTATGCTTATCACGTTCGTTATTTCATTCTCGATTTAACACCTGTAAATGACTGATTTCATTCTAGTACACCTGTAAATACAATTCAAGAAAAAACCGGAAGGAATCAATTCATCCTACTAATTTTATCTAAAATGAAAATATTTCATTATATTTTGTTCATGTATGCATGGTTTCTGAAAAGATTATTTTTATCGCTTGAAAACCTATTTTTAATGGGGTACTTTTGTGTCTGTTTTGTAACTTATTTTCATAAAAACCGAAAAAATAATTTTTTTGGCAACGGGTGCGTTTTTATCGGTATTGTCATCGGATTACCTGGTAACGAAGCCTCAGATAAGAGTCTTCCAGCGCTTCACAGCGGATCAGTTTCAGAACACCAAGACCGGAAAGGTCTTCCTTTGAGGTAATGGACGGACCGTCGATCAGGGTCGAAGTATCTTTTCCTCCGATCAGCACCGGTGCGACTACGATATCCACATAATCGATCAGTTTCGCCCTCAGAAACAGACCGTTCATCGTACCGCCTGTTTGAATCGTAAGCCTCTCACATCCATACCGTGTATACAGCTCCTGCAGTGCTGCTTCTAAGGAAAGACGCTCCTGGAAAATGATTCCAGGACGATCGTCCTCAACATCGAATGCCGGATGCGCCGGGTTTGAGGTAATCAGAACAAACTGTTTCGATAATGCCACAAAATACCGCACGCCGTGTTCCGTAAGGTGAGAGTTGTCAATCAATACAAAGGATACCTGTGTTTTTTCCGGAATCGGTTTTTCATTCACACCAAGCTTTGCCTGCACTCTTCCGGTATTCAGTGACCAGAGATCCGTTGTCTGTTCGATCTCATAGTATTGATGCAGGCCTTCCTTCAGTCCTTTGATGTTCG
>JAEEPV010000182.1 GCA_016284975.1 Solobacterium sp. | reverse complement strand
TCCTGTCAGGGGTTTCTATGTTGGATGGATCACCTGCACGACGATTTCGAAACATGCGGTAAACCAAAAACCGGATCAATGCAGTGATCAGAGTAATCACAACGATGGCAATGAAGACCCAAATGAAATTATCCATTTTATTCCCCTCGTAATCCTGATTTGTCATTGTCCACATCATGCATATTTGGCATGCGAATTAGCGGTTACGATCATGATGATAATAAATACGATTGTCGATCCTATTATGCTGACCAACTGTATGATTCGGATCATTCTGCTGCGAACTCCAAACAGAAACAGGACACTTGTTATCACACTGACAGCGGCAAGAAAAATTTGCAGATATAGCAGGAATGACTGATCAGCAATACTCAGTCTTGCTATCGGGCTGCGCTGCCATTCCCGAACCTCCCCTGTCGGCATCATTGCCCGGTCCGTATAGATATTGATATTCAGAACAATAAAATACGCAATATTTGCGATGATGGAAAGTATCGTCATCAGCATCTGTTATCCGCTCCTTCTGTACTAAATACTATCTCATTTTTGACCTCTGTCTCAGATCCACAACCTCGGAATCTTATCTCACTTTGTTCGGACCCACTTGCCTGACATGATGGTACCAATATAGTTATCCCTCAATTGTTCAGAACTATAAGGACCATATTTACCATCATCCCGACTCCAATTATCGGTTCCCGGAAAACGTGCCATATCTGTTGTATTGGAGATTGTTTTTCCGTGGAAAGAAAAGTAAGAACCAAGATAAACCGTTTTCAGTCCAACGCAATTGACGAACATCCCCGTCATCAAAGCCACAGGTGATGTGTCAAAACCTGATATGTCAAGTGTCCTTAGGGTTCTGCAAGAGAGGAACATATAAGACATATCCGTTACATTTGACGTATTGAAACCAGACAGATCAAGTGTCAGAAGGGAACTGCACTTGTAAAACATACCCTTCATAGACATTACTTGTTCTGTATTCAGATGACTTAGATCCATTTTACTGCAATTTGACAGACCGGCAAATAAGCACACACATTCTTCTCCGGCCTCGACCCCTGGATCAACGATAACTTCTGTGATTTTATCAGCGTAACTGCTCCACGGGGCATTATCAAGAGCAGCATCCAAAGATCCTGATTGGGATGAAAATGAATCTAATCGTCCGCTGTTGCCGTTAGAAGGACTGATCATCAGCAAACCATCTTCATCGATCGTCCAGGAACATGTACCACATGTTCCTTCAGCGATCATATGATCTTGCAATACCGGATCAGAAGAACCATTGGCTGCTTTATTCCCTGTGATTGCCGGCAACAATATCAGTATCCCTACAGTAATCAGTATAGAAGCAATAACTATACCAATCATAACTATAACCGTGAAACTTGCGTTTTTTCTCTCCTTTTCGCGGTTTTTCGATTTCTTTGAATTACCATATGACTTGACAATACCTGGAGCGAAGTTATTACTTTTATCAAAAGATTCATCAGAGACCAACAACAAAGCTTGGAACATCTCTTCAGCTGACTGGAATCTTTGTCTCGGATCGAAAGCACAAGCCCGTAGTACGATATTCTGCAGCTGCCTGCTCCCGTGCGCAGGCGGGGGGAGTGATTCGCCTGCAAGTCTTCGCAGGTTCGATTCCTCATCCATCCGGGCTGACTGAACGGTAGGAGGAGGCGCAAAAGGAAAACGCCTGTCATTCAACATCCAGTACATGACTATTCCCAGAGAATAGATATCGACTGTCCGTCCATACGGCTTTCCATTAAAGATCTCTGGCGCCATATACTTCATTGTACCTATCCTGGTACCTCTATGTGTCGTTTCTGCGACTTTTGCTATCCCGAAATCAGCCAGTTTGCATACCCCATCCTTGGAAACCAGAATATTCTGAGGCTTGATATCTCTATGTATGATGTTTCTGTTTTCACAGAACATTAAAGCGTTGCATATATCTTTTCCAAGCTGTACGACTGCTCCCGGCGGTATCTCTCTGTCCAGCAGTTTCGTCAAGGGAGTAAGCAATTCCATCTTGATCAGAATATCCCAGCCTATATCTCTTTTATGTGGAATAATCTTTATATCATCACAATAGACGATATTCGTATTCCCCTTTAATTCAGCCATCAATGAGTATTCTTTGACAATATCTTTCAGAACACTTTCAAGTCGCTCCTGGATTTGATTATCCGTCAATCCTTCCGCACGCAGTTCTTCAATATCAGCTTCATCCTTAGGGATTGTAATTACTTTTAAAGCAGCTTTTTCAGTCGAATCAAACAAACGCCTTTGAATCTCATATACGGTTGCAAATCCCCCGACGCCTATCTGTTGAACAGTCTCCCAACCTTCCCATGTCTGGTTCTCTGTCATCTTTTCCCTTCCTTCCGCTCTCTCTATTCGGAGACTCTCGTCCAAGAAAACGCTTGCTCTATTGTGATCCGATCGGTACCTGATGCAGGATCCAGCTCCATTTCTCCATGACTTCGAAGTAGTGATCCGGATAGACGAAGTCGCCGATCGCCCGGACAGAGGTCCCGTCTGTCAGGCGGATCTCGACCAAGAACTGTTCTCCTTGTGCGGCGTATGTGCTTTCAGAGAATCCGTCCCAGGAAGCGACTTCATAGGCTTCATACACGTCGTAGAGAGCACTTATGACCGCTTTGTCGACCTTTTGGAAGGATTCGCCGTCAGCTGACAGGAAACATTCCCCTTCCGTGAATTCCAGCACATAGTAATCATCGATCTCTTCTCCGGAACGGGAGAGCAAGAAATAGGAAATCATCTGCTCCCCGGTCAGGGTCACATTCAGGGACTCATCGACGCTGGCCTGATACAACAGATCGTAGTTATCGGCAATCGGAGAACTGCACGCGATGGTCAGTCCGGTAGTCCCGGGTTTCAGTCCCTGGAAAATAATGACTACGTCGAATGAAGCGCCGTCAATCGGCTCATCGTTCGGCAGATCGCCGTAATCATACTTCACCTCATAAGAGAGGATTTCCGGATCTTCAATGATGACTTTGTACTCGTAACCGCCTCCGTCAAACGAAGAAAAAGTCAGCTTACAGGTACCGATTTCCATTTGGGGCTCCTCTTCCGATTCAGACTTGGATTCGGTCTTTGTTTCGGATTCTGTCTTAAATTTCTCCGACTCCGCGCCTGATCCAGTGTCATTAGGCTTCGGAGGCGATGACGGCGTACAAGCACACAGTACCAACGACAGACTCAGAATCAGGATTCCTATGATTCTTATTTTCATAGCGTTTCTTCTCCGGTTTTCAATATCCAGCTTTCTTCCAAAATGGTTTTGATATTTTCATTTGGATCCGTAATCTCAACAATCATTATTCTGTATCCGGCTTCACCCTTTATTTTTGCGTTTCGTCCGGATAATCCCAGAAATTACCTGTATAGAAGTTTTCATTTCCCAAAGGTTTTGCAGTCAGCTTGAAGATCACACACCCATCCGGGCACACAACGGTTTTGGAGTACTCCCCATCGCCACCAACTTTGGTTAGGTCACCGCCACTTCTTACAGCTTCCATCAGGGGAAACAACATCATCATTGTCTTTGAGCAAATTCCGTAACCGGCTTCATTAACCGGACATCCATAGGTACATTTATAAACGTCACCGATTTCTTCACCATTACGGCAATACCGTTCTGTATGATCTCCAT
>JAEEPV010000181.1 GCA_016284975.1 Solobacterium sp. | reverse complement strand
CTTCTCAACGAAGAAATCCGTGCGCCTGAATTCGTTTGAAACATAGAAACACCCACAGAAGATTCCGCCTTTCTTCAGCACCCGATGGGTTTCGCAAAACGCGGCATCCTTATCCGGAAATGCATGAAACCCGTTAAGCGAAAGAACAATATCAAACTGCTCATCCGCAAACGGCAGTGCTCCGACATCTCCCTGCACAAACGTAATGTTTGAAAGCATCATCGCTTCTGCCCGTTTCTGCGCATTTTGCATCATGTCATCCGAATAATCCAGACAGGTAATATCCGCATCCGGCAAAAGCGCATACATCGGCATCGTCAGCACGCCTGTCCCAACCGGCACTTCCAGCAGCCGACCAGAGAAATCCTCCGGAATCGGATCCAGCGCATCATTGATCCATTTTTCTGCCAGTGTTTTATCCAGGCCCCATATCACACTGTCTATGATTTTTCCAATCAGCGTAGACCGGGTGATGATTCCGTCATATACCGTCCCAATATCTCCGAGCTCCCGATAAGAATTTTGAATCGCTTTTTTCCGATCTTTCATATTGACTTCCCCCCTTGTTTTCCCGGGATTTCCGTTTCAAAAAAGAGTGCCGGTTCAGGGCACTCTCGAACCTTCTCGTATTATGCGTTTATGGATTTCAGTTTCGTCGCTTCTTTATATGGACGGAACAGCAGCCAGATTACTACAGCCAGCAGTACCAGCGCGATCACCGGGAAGATTCCAAACGATACTTCTCCGGTAATCAGTCCGCCAAGCTGATAGACCAGCATTGCGGCAACATATGCGAATCCGCATTCATAGCCGATTGCAAACCAGGTCCACCCGCGGTTGTTCATCTCCCGTTTGATGGCACCGATCGCCGCAAAGCATGGTGCACACAGCAGATTGAATACCATGAAGGAGTATGCGGAAAGCGCGGTGTAATCTGCCCGCAGATTTGCCCAGATTTCTTCGCCGGCTTCGGATACTTCTCCGCCGTATTTATACAGAACACCAAATGTTCCAACAACATTCTCTTTTGCGATCAGACCGGTAACGGTCGCCACCGCCGGTTTCCAGGAACCCCAGCCCAGTGGAATGAACAGCCATGCGAACATGTTTCCGATCATCGCAAGCAGAGAGTGTTCCATGAAGTCTTCTTCCGGCAGCATCCCGAACGAACCTTCATATACTCCGAAGTTGGAGAGGAACCAGACCAGAATCGTTGCCAGCAGGATGATCGTTCCTGCCTTCTTCACAAAGGAAGAAGCACGCTCCCACATGGAATGCAGTACGGATGACAGTGTCGGCATATGATACTCCGGAAGCTCCATGACAAACGGAGCCGGATCTCCCGCAAACCGTTTGGTCTTCTTCAGGATAATACCGGAGATTACGATTGCCGCAACACCGATGAAGTAGGCACTCCAGCCGACCATTGCGGAGTTATTGAACATCGCACCGGCAATCAGAGAAATGATCGGCAGTTTCGCACCGCACGGAATAAAGGTTGTCGTCATAACGGTCATTCTGCGGTCACGTTCATTTTCAATCGTACGGCTCGCCATGATACCCGGAACTCCGCATCCGGTTCCGATCATCATCGGAATAAAGGATTTGCCGGACAGCCCGAACTTCCGGAAAATACGGTCCATGATGAACGCGATTCGTGCCATATAGCCGCAGCCTTCCAGAAATGCCAGGAAGAAGAACAGGACAAGCATCTGCGGCAGGAAACCGATGACAGCACCGACACCGGCAATGATACCGTCAATGATCAGGCCATACAGCCAGCTGCCTTCCGCCACCCCGACAGCAGTCAGTAAATTCCCGACTGCTCCCGGTACGATTTCACCAAACAGTACATCGTTTGCCCAGTCCGTGCCCCAGGTACCGACTGTAGAAATGGATACATAATAAACCAGCCACATGACAAACATGAAGATCGGAAGAGCCAGCCAGCGGTTCGTCACGATCCGATCAATCTTGTCCGAGGTACTCATCTTGCCTGCGCTCTGTTTTTTATAATTGCCCTTCAGCAGCTTTTCAATGACTTCATAGCGGTTATTGGTGATGATCGATTCCGCATCATCGTCATATTCCTTCTCGACAGCGTTTGTGATTTCATTCGCACGGGCAGTTATATCGGAGCTGAGCTTCAGCTTCTCAATTGCCTTTTCATCCCGCTCAAATACTTTTACCGCATAGAAGCGTTTCTGATTCTGCGGTACATTAAGAAGTTCCGCAGTTTTCTGAACAGCCTCTTCGATCTTGGCGTCATAGACGATCGGATCCGGTTTATCGCTGTTCTTTGCCGCAGTGAGTGCTGCTTCCGCAGCTTCCATCGTTCCTTCGCCCTTCAATGCAGAGATCTTCACAACCCTGCAGTTCAGCGCCTTGCCAATGGCATCAAAATCAATCTGATCTCCCCGCTTGCTGACAAGATCCATCATATTCACGGCAATGATCATCGGAATGCCGGTTTCTGCAAGCTGTGTCGTAAGATACAGGTTTCGCTCAAGATTTGTTCCGTCAACGATATTCAGAATCGCATCCGGCTGTTCTTCAATCAGATAATTACGGGAAACAACTTCCTCCAGCGTATACGGAGAAAGCGAATAAATACCCGGAAGGTCTTCAATGATTACATCCTGGTGACCCTTGAGTTTGCCTTCTTTCTTTTCCACGGTAACACCCGGCCAGTTTCCGACAAACTGATTGGCACCGGTCAGCGAATTAAATAAAGTCGTTTTACCGCAGTTCGGGTTGCCCGCAAGGGCAATGACTGTTTTGCTCATAATAGAATCCCCTTTTCTACTCTTCGATCTCAATCATTTCGGCATCATATTTCCGAATCGACAGCTCATAGTTCCGGACAGTTACCTCCACCGGGTCTCCCAGCGGCGCAACCTTGCGCACATAGACCGAAACTCCCTTTGTAATTCCCATGTCCATGATTCTGCGCTTAACAGCTCCTTCCCCATGAAGCTTGATCACTTTGACCGTTTCTCCGATCTTTGCGTCACGCAATGTTCTCATATTTTCCCCCTTTTTAAACATTGATCTTGGAGGCAAGCTGCCGGTCCAGTGCGATCCGTGTATCCTTAACATTTACAATCACGTTTCCGCTGATTTCTGAGACTACGGTTACTGCACCGCCGACATGGAACCCAAGATCTTCCAGATGTTTCTTGGTTTCAGCATTTCCGCCGATATGGACGATTTTCTGTTCAACGCCCGGTTCTGAAAGCATTAACGGCATCATTGATTCCTCCTTTTTCGGAAATGTTAGTTATTATTAACTAACTATAGATAGTTTACATATACTAACTCCAAAATGCAAATCTTTTTCAGGGTTCAAACAGGTGCGAATAATGACTGATTGATAAATATATGATCAAAAAAAGCATCTGCCATAACAGACAAAACAACTTTTTTGCAACATTCGAGCTGTTAAGATTGTTTATAAGGCGGAGGACAATCTATGAAACACAAACAAATTATGGCCCTGACCATGGCAGTAACCATGCTCACGGCTGGCTGCGGCGAAGGTGAAAGCGGCAAGACTACCTATCAGTTTGACGGAACATCCGTCACATTATCCGGAAAGCTCAATGAAATCGTTTCAGAGCGGAATGGATTTTCCATTATGTATGACAGTGTATTCACTGTAAAAGATGACACGGCAGACGGAGACGGCATTTATGTATATGTGGCATATGACGATTCCATTCCGTATGTGCTGGTCGATTACTATGACAGCCCTCGTGCAACGATCGAAGAATATATAGAATTCAACCGTGAAGCCATAGAAAATCGCTATGGGGATGCTCTGATTGAGATATCGGAACCGAAAGATTATACATTCGGAGAAAAGACTCTGAACGGTTTTGAGTATTCATTCAATCATGAAAATGGTTCAAAAATCAACGCACTCTATGTCTGTGAACCCATTGGAACCGGTTTTGCAAAATATGTCGCAAAATACATGGATACTGAGAAATCTATCACAATGGATGCGTTCGAGGCAATTCTGGACAGTTTCACGCTGCCGGATGAATCTGCTTCCTCCGGAAACAAGACTGACTCTTCTTCCGATCTAAAACCGGACACATCCGCATCCCAGCAGACTTCTTCCCTGCGCATCGAAAAAACGTATGCACAGAAACTTGAACAGACAATGAAGAAAAAAGAGTTCGGCGGTGCTTTCTCCATTACGGTTCCGGACAGCTGGGTCGTAACAACCGGCGGATACAATCTGGGCCTCTGGATCCGGGCCTATGATCCTGCCGATCCGACGTTGCAGGTATTCTCACTGCTCAAAGCGAATATGCTGCTGAAAAACTATAATGCAAAAAACTATTATCAGAATCTGTACAAGATGAACGGCAGTCCGCTGACCGGCATCTGGGCGGAGGCAGTTGTGCTCGAACAGCCGTCTCTGGAACTGTTTTTCACAGATAAGTATTTTGACTACTGTAACTATCTCAGCAACTGGGAAAAGACTTACGTCGGATTTGACTATCCTCAGCTTGGATCTTTTGAGGCTATTGAAAGCTGGAATATAACGGACAATATGTATGCTTCTGTTGCTCTGGACAACAAGGCGATTCACGCCCAGTTTACCGATACCCTGTCTCAGCAGAAGGGGGAAGGCATGTTCACCGGAGCAGTCATGAACCTTCTGACCATGATGGATCCTGGCTACGACTGCGGTGTGTACGGCATCTACAGCATGACCGGCATCACTGCCCCCTATGGCATGCTGAATGAGTATTCACCGGTGCTTACCGAGATCCTTGGCAGTATTCAGTACACCGATGCGTTCATTCAGGCAGTTGCCCAGGAAGAAAACATCACTATGGAAAACGCACGTCAGGTCAACCAGACGATGCAGGAAACTATGAATATCGTGACAAACGGCTGGAATGCCCGCCAGAAGACCTATGATATTCTCTCTCAGGAATACTCCGATTCCACCATGGGCTATGACCGCTATCTCGATACCGAGACCAACGAAGTA
Source organism: Solobacterium sp. (assembly GCA_016284975.1). Taxonomy (GTDB): domain Bacteria; phylum Bacillota_I; class Bacilli_A; order Erysipelotrichales; family Erysipelotrichaceae; genus Bulleidia. The sequence goes on along the minus strand of JAEEPV010000181.1, from coordinate 13,437 downwards.
TACCGGGTAGAACTTGGCGCTCTGGATCACTATGACGGGAGCCGCTATCAGAAGATCGAACAGGGCTCAAACTACTATACTGAACCGGTATCCGGTTATATCTATAAGTGATTGTCTCCTTCTTCGCAAAGCAGGACAGCCATCCTCATGACTGCCCTGCTTTTTCAATTGAATTCTTATTAAAGATCTGCTTCTTTCAGAACCGCAAGACTGACTGCCTGCGGAACATTGATACGGCTCATCTCCGGACCGATCGCTCCGTCCCCGTCCAGGGAATAGCAGATGATCGTATCACTGTAGCGGTTAGCGGTGATGAGATATCCGTTCACGATAATGAAGTCACGCGGATGCTTGCCGCCGCTGTAGGCACCCTGCCGCACTTTGCGCTTTGCAGGATCGATAACTGAGATCGTATCGACCTTGCGGGTACTGGTATAGATCAGTTTTTCATCTCTTCCAAACCGAATTGCCGCAGAGCCTCTCTGATAGGTCTTGCCATCCGGCAGCACCGGAATCACAGAACGCAGCTTCCATTCGTCGGTATCCAGTACATACAGTTCATTGCTGAGCTCTGTAAGCACATAAAGCGTTTTGCCGTCTTTTGTGAACAGTCCGTGACGCGGACCGGTTCCCTGCGGGAAGTTGATGCATCCCTGATACTCGAGATCCATATTGAAGATCATGATCTTATCGAGAAACAGCGTCGGTACATAGACAAGACCGTTATGGAACAGTACCTGATGACAGCCAGCTCCTTCTTTGATCTCTACCTTCTTTTCAACCCGAAGCTTTTCGTTTTCAAAAGACAGTCTTGTGAAGGTTCCCAGATGATAATTGGCTGTATAGATCTTTCCTTCATGCCAGGCAATATAACAGGAGGTTCTCTCTTCAAAGGCGATCTGATCCAGCTTTGTTCCGGTTTCATCGAATACCGCTACACCGCATCCGTTCTCAAATTTTCCGATAGATGCTGTCAGACCATTGCTGATACTGATGTACTTTGGACTGTCGACCTCTGCAAAAACCCGGGGATTCTTTATCTCCCCGCCTTCCAGATCAAACGCATATATTCCCTTACTGCCGGTATCGGTATATGTCCCAGCCAGAATCGTTCTTGTAATCATGCGTATTCCTCCCGTATGCATACATTCTCAGGCATATTTATGCCTCTTTAAGCATTGTATCAAAACGGAGCTGATGCGGGAATCCTACCTCAGCTCCATTCTTCATTTATTAACGGCTGTTCCGTCCATCGGATATCCAGAAAATCACAGGGATTCCAAAACAACCGCTCAGAACGATTCGGAAATAAGGAATCTTTTTATTCATTGATTGATGACATTAACATAATCCCGCCATTCTTGATTTATATGAACGGACTGAGAAGGAATATTCATATTGGGTTTTACCCGCCGGTATTTATAGGCAATATAGTATCCCTCGGCTTCCCCGGAATAAAGCATGATGAAGGAATCCGAATTGGGGTGCTCCGCAAGAAGATCTTCAAATGTTTTCTTCTTCTGATTCTTCCCGTTCAGGAACGTAATATAAACTCGATCATAACCGTCTCCTGCCTCAAAATAATAGTCGTATACATAGTAACTATCCGGATTGCTTTTCATCTGTTCTTCCATTCTCTGATCGACCCATTTGCTGTCGATCGTAAACGGAAGAGGATCATACGTTACAGCCTTGGGTTCTTCCTTCGCCATATCGCTACAGTCCATGTAAGTTTCTGTTATGGTATATTTCTGATCTGCATATTGTGTTGTTCTCTCACTGCAGTAAATTCCGAACCACACATAGGCGCTGTCCGGATCCCCATTGTTTTCCCGGTTTTTCCGGTTCTCTTCATATTCATCCCGTCGTTTTCTCTGTTCCGCGATCCGGGCTTCACAGGTGTCACAGGTGTTAACATAGTCTGGATAGATTATTTCTTCCAGATACCAGTCTCCGCTGACCGCACTGTTCACTGCTGTATTCACATAAATCACTCCGTCAGTCCCCTCAGATACCGACGTGAATTCCAGAGGAACTTCTACGCTGTCTTTATCCTTAACATTCTTAAACAGGATCGCCTGCGGAGCACCCATCATCAGATAGTGATAATATGTGCATCGGAATATCTCGTTATTATCGCCGTTAACCCTCGGCAGGAAAATATCCGTATATGGGCTGTAATACTCTTTGGGCATCCCATTGAAAAGATCCTTCCCCGCAAACCGATAGGAACGATAAGGTGTAAAGAACGGATAGGAAACAGGAATATAGACGCCGTTGGTGCTGATCGCAAATTTCATTGTCGAAATCACTTTTGCATAAGGAATATCAGAACTTCCAGACAGTATTTCCTTGTTTTCCTTGATCTGTGTATAGTCGATTCCATAATCAGACTTGGAAAGATCTTCCGGATTCTTCAGAGACTCATCGGTAACCGTAAATACGATCTGCCGGTTCAGAACCGGAATCAGCTCATGTTCCACAAGGTCATAGACTTTTTCTTCTGCATAAGCCTGATATTTTTTCATATAGGACTTATGAAGTTTCATATGATGCACATAGAGATCATTCGTCATGGCGTCGATATACGCATTCCTTTTATTATCATCCGGTACGATCTCAATCACGGTCGGATCTTCTCCGCGGTTTGCGATATCTTTTAATGCATAGGAATTGTATGCCGGCAGTCCTCTTGCATAAGCAGCACTTGCATAATTCCGATAGAATTCCCGGATCACTTCCGAAAAACGTTCTGGTCTGGTATTGAAACAGGTGTCATACAGGAAAGAAATCACTCTTGACCACTTGTAATCGATTTCTCCCGCTTTTAGACGGATCGGATCGATTCCCTTCAGCCCGACTCCTCCGTCATCATTTTCCATCGGCTGATTGATCAGGTGCTGAAGCTGTTCATTTTCTTCATCCGTAAGCGACTGCAGCGGCTGAATCAGACCATAATCCGAAAGCGCCTGATTGTCTTTGTCGATGTTATACAGAAATGTACGGGAGTTCCCTTTTTGGTCCGTATAGTAATCCCGATAGATTTCTTCCGGAATACTGAGTGTTCTTGTCTCCTGTTGCGAGTAGTAGTAAGAAATTGCAAACATTGTAAGTCCTACAACTGCGGCTGCAATCGCATTAGATGCCGCAGTTGCTTCAAGTATTTTCTCTGATCCCTTCATCGCAGCAATAACCAGGCCATAAGATGTCGCTCCAGCCCCGACAATATCCGCCTTATGCTGCAAAGCCGCATCCCACCATGTTTTTCCCTTGATGACATCATCGCTTACTTTCAGATAAGTTCCATACATGCCAAGTATGGACAAAGCAATTCCCGCACGTTCATAGATACTGCCAGATGCTATATTTGTAACTTTTGTATGAAGCCAGCTTTTATCAAACCATTCCTTATACTGCTTCATTGAGTTTAACTTATAAGTTTCTTCCACAATCGTAGCGAGATTCACAGATACATCTTCTGTCTGCAGCAGGTCAGGTGCAGGAAGCGTTGTGGGATAGGTTTCCGGTTCATTCTTCTCCATCGCATCTGCCAGCGTGCCGAGATCCACTTGATACGTCCGTTCCAGATAGGTAAATAAACTCGGATACCACATCTGAACCGGCATATTCATGTTCGCATCATACATATCCCTCGGCGATACAAAAAAATACCCCATGATCGCGGATGAATTGATACCAAGATCATTCAGTCCTTTCAGTTCATGACCGCTGAGAACCGCTTCGCCTTTGGGACAGAAATGATCGGTATACAGATTGTAGTATTTGCCGTCTTCACTGATCTCCTGAAATACATATTCCCATTCTCCGCTTTCTTCGTTATAGGCCACACACATGCCAAGCTGTCCTTCTTCCACGGTGCGGGGAATCTGAATCGTGACAGGCGTCATAAATTCATCCGTTCCGGATTCCATCGAAAAATCATAGGCATGAACCGTAAAGCCGGTATTCGGATCTTCCTTGACCGGAAGCGTTCTTACAACGAGGGTATCCTCTTTGGGCAGATTCCAGGAATCAAATTCCACGGACACTTCCCCTGCAGTACCAAGCGAATGATCTGAAGATACCACTGCTGTTTCTTTCTTTGCATTCGCAATTTCCTTTTCCGAATAAGTGATATTGATCGAAGAGAGCGATCCGGTGGCATCTTGTTTCAGATTAACGATCGATTCATTCCCTCCGGGTTTTCCCTGTTCCGGTTTTTTCCGAAGAATTCCCGGATACCACCAGCCAACAACGACCAGCTGGATCACCATGGTCACCGTAAGAATGATGTTCAGTGTCTTTGTGCCGGACGATGTTGTCGATTTCTGGGATTTCGGTTTTTCTGGAGCTTTTCTTTCTTCCGTACGCACTGAAAGAAGCTTTCTGCCGCATCCGGGACAGAACTGCATATCATCTGCCAAAGGTGTTTTGCAGTAAGGACATACACGGGTCAAACACAGTTCCTCCTATGGGCGTGCCAGCACAATGATTCCCCTTATGCCGTCTCTTGAAGTCATGACGCCAAACGCATACTGAGACTCGCCTCTTCTGCGGAATTCCTTCAGTTCCATCGTTCCTGGTCCTTCGGCATAAATACTTCCGTTATCCCAGGTTCCGCTGAAATGAGAATCATTATCCTGATAGGATGGTTCGTCATCCTTGAAGTATCGGATATAGTACCAGTCACAGAGTATCGAGATACCATCCTGTTCCGCTTCAATATCAGCATTGAACAGCATCTCGCAGGATTCTCCGGTCTTGTTGTACGGGTCATGAAGAATATAGGCTTTCCACTCACCCAGTACCTCCCCAAGATCACGGATGACTTCCGTATCCGACCACATGCCGTTAATGCCGACATCCTTGAGATACCAGTCAAAATCCGAGTAATCCGGCCGTCTTCCCTCCGGGTCTTTCTTTACTTCCGGACGCGGTGCAGTAAACGCTGTCACTGCCGATTCCGCAGTCGGTTCCACACTCGGTTCTGCCGTCGGCTCCGGAGTATTCTCCGGCACTTCTGTCGGCACCGGCGTTGCCAGTACTTCCGGAGTCGGGGTGGGTTGGACCGGGATAACCCCAGGCGGTTCGTCATCCGGTTTTTTTACATCGTTCAGATATGAAAAAATGATCACTGAAAACAGCGCAAGATTGATCACACCAAGCAAAACAGTGCGGGTGTTGAATCCTCTGTTATTATTTACTCTCATGTATGGTATTCCTTTATCTGGTTCCATCATATCGAAAATCAGCCGGCTTTTGGGAGAATGACCGCAATTGCCATCTGACGCATGCATGCCAAATCCGGAAGCAATTAAAAAAGCTGCACATTCTGTAATTGCAGACTGTACAGCTCTTGTAAATGATAATCTTTCAGATTACTTAACCATGTCTTTGAGAGTCTTGGAAGCCTTGAATGCAGGAACCTTGGAAGCTTTGATCTTGATGGTTTCCTTTGTACGAGGGTTGATACCTGTACGAGCAGCTCTCTTCTTAACGGAGAACTTACCGAAACCGTTGATATCAACGATTCCGCCCTTTTTCAGTGTCTTCGCTGCTTCTTCGAATACATAGTTGACTGCTTCAGCAGCTGCCTTCTTTGTGAGACCCTGCTTTGCTGCGATTTCATCAGCGAGAACCTTCTTTGTCAGAATCTTTGCTTCTTTTGCCATAAAATTTTTCTAATCTCCTTCTCGTCAAAACTGACAGTTATATTTTACATCACGCACCAAAAAAACAACTGTAAAAATGCTAAAAAACCGCATTTTTCTGCGGTTTTTCGCACTTGGTACACCAATTTTAGCCGTTTTCTTACACAAGAGCCGCCAAAATCCTCGATAAATCGTGGGTTGAGAGGATCCCGATTGGCTTGTCTGAGGCATCGCCGGACTCTGTGATCAGGATGACCGGAGCGTTTCCGGTATCCTTCACCGTGCGGTCAAAAAACAGTACTGCGTCCATGATGGATTCCCTCTGTCCCATGAATAACGTCTGTGTTCCGTCGTTCTGAACCAGATTAATAATCGGCACCGTATCCGGATTGTCATCTACCAGCCATCCGGCAATCTGATCCATCGTGACGATTCCGACAAACTCATTGTTCCGGTAAACCGGAAGCTTGTCGCCTCGGATTCCATGAAGCAGACGATAACCTTCTTCCACGGTCGTTGTCTCATTTGCACACTGCACCGGTGTTGTTGCGTAGTTCAGTACGCATTCATCCTCATTGAGAATATCTGCGATCCGCTCAATGTTCTCCACGACGGAATCAAGCGGTTCGGCAATAAACTCTTCGTTGCGGGGACGCTGATGAACAATCGCATTCCGCAGATCCGAGTATTCTTTCAATGTCTCCTCATTCTTGGCGACAATCCGGTTGTTTTTTGCCGCAAGGTGAACAAGCCGTTTGAACGGAACGTAGTCGTTCTTGCACAGCATCTGATTCAGGCTTCGTTCAATCGAGGCATACGCATTCAGAAACCGCACGCCATTTTCTGTCTTATCTGCCATAGCTCCTCACTTGAACATATTGCGGATTGCTTTGTTGTAAACCTCAACCGCATTCTCATATCCTTCTTCACTGGTCCAGATATCAGCTTCTTCCTGCGAATTCACATTAAAGGACGAAACGATAACGACCGGCGCATTCGCACCCATCAGTTCGTAGGTTTCTTCTCCGTAATCGGTCTCATCATCCAGTCCGACAATACGCTCCTGATAATAACCGGCCTTGATCGGATGGTTATAGAAGTAGCCGCTGAAGCACGGTACGCTGAGGCTGCCGAAACCCTCTTCGATCAGCCTCGCAAACGCGACGCTGTCTCCATGCGTCTTGAACGTCGCAGGCTGTGCATAAATCATTGTCTGCTTTACATTCGGACTCATTCCATCATGACATCTTACCGAAAGCACAAGATCCGCATGTGCATCATTGATTACCTGAACACGGGTAGACACGGCCATTGCCTGACCGTCCTGATGGGTGCGGATTACCCGGTAGCCCGGGACATTCTCCAGCTTCGCATACAGAAGATCAATCACCTTCTCGTTGTATTCATCCTCACTGACGATTCCCTGAATGCCGGAGGCGTCGCCGCCATGCGCATTGTCGAGAACGATGACGATATCTCTTCCCTGTTTATTCTTTTCGCTGACGATCTGAAAGATCACAAGTCCTGCGATCAGAAGCACCAGAAACAATATGGCGAATGCAAGTATTTTCGTTTCTTTCCGAAGCTTGCGTTTTGATTTTCGTTTTGTCATTGTATGATCCCCTCAAGATCTTCCAGCTGCGCATGCGCGCTCATTTCCAGAAGTATCTTTTTGACCAGCTTTTCCATCGTGCTGTCTTTTGTATAGTCACAGCCTGCCATGAAGTTTGCCCGGCCTTCCCGTAAAAGCCGCTCTGCAATCAGGCCTGCCTTTGCACTCTGCGGGTTATAAACCGCAATCGATCTGCCGCCGTTCATTTTTACAAGACGCATACATGGTACATCCGTGATGCCGTCGGCGATATAGATCATCCTCTCAAACGGGATCGGTCTCTGCTTCATCGGAACCCAGGCATTCAGATCCGCTTCATTGTCTTCATCCAGCACCTGTTTGTTAATGCGGAAAATAAACTGGGTTTTCGTTGTATAGTTGACGATTCTGCCAGGCCATACCGCATAGCCGTTTTCATCATAGTAATAGCTGCACGCATAGATCTTCCGGAATTCTCCGGCGATCGGCGTATCTTCCAGGATCTCCAGCATCCCGGAAGAAATAATGTAGTGCTCTGCCTCAAGTCCGCATTCCTTTGCGGCAGCGTTTATTCTGGAAAACCAGGTATCCACACCGGGATACAGCTTAATGGAATTTCCGATTCCGTCAAATGCCTCCCTGGTCAGTGGCCTGCCGGATTCCGCAAACTTTCGCATGAGCAGATACAGATAAGCCCCGATATGATCCATATGCTGGGAAGAAGCGATCTGATCCACCTCACCCCAGAACAAACCGGGTTTATCATACCCGAGTTCCGGAATCAGGCTGTACTCCTGCATATCACGGTCACACAGTGTTTTGTCAAAATCATAGATCAATGCGACTTTTTTCATATCACGCTCATTATATCAAAAGATGGCACGCATCCACGTGCCATCCTGACGGTTTTCAGAGCTCCAGAAGCTTTAAGAGCGCATGTACATATATTTCGGTCTGTAGGAGCAGTTCATCAATACCGACATATTCGTTTGCGTCATGTATATGGTAATCCTTGTCTGAGAAGCCGCATCCGAATGCGATCGTATTGTTAATTCCCTTGGCATATGTTCCGCCGCCCATCGTCATCGGTTTGGACTTCGTATCACCGGTCACTTCCACATACGCATCGTATAGGCTTGATACCAGCGGAGAGTCGATCGGGAAGTAGATCGGTTCAACGGCAGACACGATTTCAATTTTTCCGTTCTCGTCTTCCATCCGGTCTTTCATTGCCTTGAGCACCGACTTTGTGCTCATGGTGACCGGAAAGCGGATATCAATGGAGCCGACGATCTCGTCATCATCGGTCTCGATCACACCGATATTCAGTGTCAGAACACCGAATTCATCTTCCAGCTTTGCATTCAGGCCGCTTCCATCGGTCGTCAGCCCAAAGTGTGTCCAGTAATAATTCACAAACGGATCCTGCATGCCTGCTTCCTTCAGCGCCGCCAGAAGACACGAGATCGCATTGATGCCAAGCTCTGGTGTCGATGCGTGCGCCGCTTTCCCATAGACCGTGATCTTATTGCAGTCATCATCTTCCTCAACATCAAAGTCGATGTTCAGGTTATGGAACCAGTCACTCAGCTTCTTGGAAGAATAACTGTTCTTAACGACCTTTGCGGTGCACTTGGCAGCTACGACATTCTTTGCCGAACCGCCATGGATCTCCAGGATATTAAGGGACTTGCTGCGGAAGACTCCCCCCAGCATGCCTTTTTCACCATGCACTCCCGGGAAGTCTCCGTCCGGCGTAAAGCCGTAATCGACATGTCCTTCCTGTTCCACATAATGTGCCAGACATTTGGAGCCGGTCTCTTCGTTGGTTCCCATGATCAGACGGATCCGCTTTTTAATCGGGACGTTCATATCCCGTAAAACCTTGAGCGCGATCATACTGGCGACAACCGCTCCCTTGTCATCCGCTACTCCGCGTCCATACAGGATTCCTTCTTTTTCCTTCATGACGAACGGATCGGTTTTCCATCCGTCTTCCCGGATCGCAGGAACGACATCCAGATGTCCGATCACACCGATCACCTGATCACCTTCGCCAAGTTCCGCATATCCAATATAGTTGTGCAGATTCACTGTTTTGAATCCGTCATCTTCCAGCATATCCAGTGCCGCGTGAAGCGCATCACGCGGTCCTGGTCCAAATGGTGCTCCGTCTTCCGGTCTGCCTTCCACACTTGGAATCGCAACCAGTTTGCCGAGTCGTTCTACCAGTTCATCACGATAACCGGTAACCATTGTTTTTACATTCATATAAAGCCTCCGCTCCGAGTTCGACAATATATCGATATTTTACCAAAATCAGATTCCAAAATCGACCAGGAGGCCCACGGGACAGTGATCACTGCCTTCCACTTCGTTCCAGATCAGACTGTCTTTTACGTGTTTCATCAGCCGTTCTGAAACGACAAAATAGTCGATTCGCCAGCCGGCATTCTTTTTTCTGGCATTGAAACGGTAACTCCACCAGCTGTACTTGACCGTATCCGGATAACACTGACGGAACGTATCAGAGAACCCTTCTTTCAGAAGAACACCAAACGCTTCCCGTTCCTCATCAGAGAAACCGGCATTCTTATGGTTGGTTGCCGGATTTTTGATATCGATCTCTTCATGGGCAACATTGAGGTCTCCGCAATAAATTACCGGCTTGGAGGCATCCAGTTTTTTCAGATGCGCACGCAGATATCCTTCCCACTCCACTCGATATGGAAGGCGGGCAAGCCCGTCCTTGGAATTTGGAACATAAGCACATACAAACCAGAAGTCCGGGTATTCCAGCGTAATGACTCTTCCTTCTTTCGTATCATCTCCTTCAATGTCATACATGACATTAATCGGTTCTTTCTTCGCATATACCAGTGTACCGCTGTAGCCCTTGCGCTCGGCACTGTTCATGTAGAGATGATAGCCATCGAAACGCAGTTCGTCTTCCAGCTGATCTTCCTGCATCTTGGTTTCCTGCACCGCAAACAGATCTGCATCCTGATCCAGAAAAAAATCAGCGAATCCCTTTTTTGCGCAGGCTCTTAAACCATTGACATTCCACGATATGAGTTTCATTTCTTCAGTGCCTTCGTAACCTGCTTCAGCCACGCTTTATCCTTTCGGTCCAGATACGGACTGAGGGTCTCGTATACGGTCTTATGATATGCATTCAGGAAGTTCAGTTCCTCTTCCTCCAGCATGGATGGTTCAATCGCTTCGATCTCATACGGACAGAACGTCAGATTCTGAAATTCCATCCACTGTCCGTAAAAGTTCTTTACGGCGCTTACAACAAGCAGTTCGTTTTCGATCCGGATCCCCAGTTTATCCGGAAGGTAAACACCCGGTTCATCCGTTACGATCATGCCCGGTTCGAGCACAACCGCACCACGCTTGCCCCAGACAACTCTCTGCGGACCTTCATGTACCGAGAGCACATAGCCCACACCGTGCCCGGTTCCGCACTGATAATCGATTGCTTCATCCCAGAGCGGACGGCGCGCAAGAATGTCCAGATTATTACCACAGCTGCCATACAGAAATTTTGCCATCGCAAGATCCAGATGTCCTTTGAGAACCTTGGTATACAGGCGTCTTTCCTCCGCAGTCAGTTTTCCAACCGCAATTGTCCGGGTAATATCGGTCGTACCATCTTTATAGGTGCCTCCCGAATCCACCAGAAGGAATCCCTTCGGCTTTACTGCCGCATGATTCTCTTCTGTCGCGCTGTAATGCATCATCGCGGCATTTCCCTGATAGGCACAGATTGTCGTGAAAGACGGCTCGATATAGTCGCGTTCCTGTGCACGCAGTTCATACAGATAATTCTGAGCGCTGACTTCCGTCATACCGCCTTCCGCAACGGTTTCCTTTACCCAGCGGATAAAGCGCACCATCGCAGCGCCGTCTTTGATATGCGCATTCAGATTGTTGCGGATCTCAACCCGGTTTTTTATCGCTCTCATCTTCAGGATCGGAGACGGTTCCGAAAGAACGGTATTCGAACGATCCAGACGTGCATACAGTGCTGCGTTGAGTGTGCTCAGATCTGCCCAGATCACCCGTTCACGCAGTGTTTCCAGATCCTTCGCAAGCATCGCATAAGGCCGGATATTAATATTGTTTTTCGCAAAGTGATTTTTCACTTCGGTGCTGATCTTTTCATAGTCAATGTAATAGAACACCTTTGTGCGGGTAACCATCGCAAAGGCATATGCCACCGGCAGACATTCAATATCATTCCCGCGGATATTCAGCATCCAGCAGGGATCCTCCAGAGCGGTCAGAATCAGTGTATCCGCACCTTTTTTCTTCATTTCCTCACGGACTCGTGCGATTCGTTCAGAAGCCTCTTCCCCAGTATACTTTGTCTCAAGGACATACAGTTTATCCGCGGGCATATGCGGACGATCCTTACCCCATACTTCTCCGGCAAAGTCCTCATTCATGCGGATCTTCGCATTCTTTTCCTTCAGTGCTTCGGAAAGTTTTCTTGCCGATTCCGCACTGACAACTCTTCCGTCAAATCCAAGCGTACCGTTCTTCGGTGTCTTCTGGATCAGAAAATCCAGCGGATCCGGCACCCCTTCCTGTCTCAGACGCATCAGCGTTATGCAGGTGCCTTCCAGTTCTTTCTCCGCCTGGGTCAAATAACGTCCGTCGGTCCAGAGTCCCGCAAACCCCTTTGTGACAATCAGGCATCCGTATTCTCCGGTGAACCCGGAAAGAAAGGATTTACAGCGGAAATAGGGTGCTGTATATTCATCCGACAGATGATCATCTTCGTTCGGAACATAATAGATATCGATGTTCCGTTCCTTCATCTTTTTCCGTACCAGTTTGATTCTCTCGTTTACACTTGCCATGATTCGATACTCCTTACCGCAGATATTATATAGAAAAAAAGATTCCGATGCAGTTCTGCTGTTTCCTACGACAACTGCGTTTTTCCGGAATCTTTCTGTTTATGCTTTTTATTACCGCGGTGTCCGTGATGCCCTCACCGCATTTCAGGTTTTGGTACCTGTTTTGTTTCGGGTTTCCCCGAATATCAAGCTATTCAGTTTTTAATTGAAATTTGCCATTGGTCTGTCCTCTACGCAGACGCTTTCTTCCTTTTTCAGAGGATTCTTTTCCGTTCCCTGAACTTTCTGCCTGATCCAGAGAACTCGAATTAATATTCGAGAAGCACCTTCTTCATATGATGTACCTCCTTTTAAGAGCTACTTCTGTTTACACTTTCAATATAACCAATACAGATATCATTACCAGTCTTTAAATTCATTTTTTTATTCCTTATAATAGATTTGTTGGGACCCGGAAGAACCGGGATTTTTTGTAGCTTATGATACATGATATTTATCCGCATCATTTCGACAACCGATGGGAATCGCGGAGCCCTAAGATGACTGACATTGTATTCGGTTATGACGGCAACAATGTCATTTTAAAACCGGATCAGACTTTTTTTCATTATCGTGATCTCGATCGAAGACATTCGTTTGTCTATTTGTTTTCCATCGATGATACTGCATTTTTCCTGACGGATATTCCGCAGGAGAACGCGATCTCACTCAACATCAACATCGCCAGAAACTATGAACCGAAGTATCTCGGATATGCCTGCGTAACCGGGTGGCAGCTCTATAACTGGCGCAGAACTTCCAAATACTGCGGATCATGCGGAAGCCGCATGATTGAAGATCAGAAAGAGCGGGCAATGCGCTGTCCCGGCTGCGGCAGTCTTGTCTATCCGCGGATCAACCCTGCAGTCATTGTCGGTATTATCAGTAAGGATAATGAGATTCTGGTTACACAGTATGCGATCCGTCATGGGGAATACCGCCATGATGCGCTGGTTGCCGGCTACGCCGAGATCGGAGAAACCATCGAAGATTGTGTCTGCCGGGAAGTAATGGAAGAGACTGGTCTTACCGTTCACAACCTGCGGTATTTCAAATCGCAGCCATGGTCCTTCTCCGGATCACTGCTGTTCGGTTTTTTCTGTGATACCGACAAGAAGACGCTTCACCTCGACCACGATGAGCTCAAGTCTGCGGTATGGAAGAAACCGGATGATTCGTTTGATGTGCCGGGAACTGCTTCCCTTACTTCTGAAATGATCCGCATCTTCCGGGAAGGAAGTGTGAAATACGGGCTTTGATCTGTATACTAAAAAAACGGATACCT
>JAEEPV010000180.1 GCA_016284975.1 Solobacterium sp. | reverse complement strand
TTGATGACAACCGCTGCATCGGCTGCGGTCTCTGTACGACACGCTGTCAGTTTGATGCGATCCATCTCTCCAGAGATCTGCCGGATGCCTCCAACATGGTACGCTGCGAAGACAAGATCCTTCCGGTTGCCAAGTATGCGGCACAGCGTGAGCTGAAGATTCTCTTCAAGAAAAAGAAAGCCGATGCCTGATGCATGAAATGGGCATTGTGATGCATCTGGCAAAAACGCTGGATGAGCTTGCGGAAGAACAGAAGATCGCAAAGATCGGTTCTGTCACACTGCAGGTCGGAGAAGTTTCCGGTATCATGACAGATCTGTTCACGGATGCCTGGGACTACTTCAAGGTACGTCATCCGGTACTTACCGAGTGTCAGCTGAAACTGGAGACCATCAAGGCCTATACGTTCTGCGAGAACTGCGAAAAGACGTATGAAACGGTACGGTTCGGCAAAACCTGCCCGTACTGCCAGAGCGGTGAGACTTACCTTGTTACCGGCAACCAGTGCATTATCAAGGAAATTGAAGCGGAAGAAGCAGAAGAATAGAGGGGTCTGCCCAAACGGGCAGGCTCTTTTTTCTATGCATGTTCCAATCTGTCACACTTTGTTTCCACTTTTGGCAACGCGATATAGAATGGAAACTAACCGAAATAAGTGATCTGCGCCGCGATGTTCGGAAACAGGGTTTAACATGAGTTTAAGAGTTGCGGATCTACTGAAATTACCATCCTTCAGCAGCGTTGAGGTCCTGAACGGAAAAAAAGGGACCAGGCATTTTATTCGTGCGCTTTCAACAGATCCGTCCATTCTGGATGACGGGGTTCTTTATGCGGTTGAACGGAAGTGTATCAATCTCGATGTCTTCATTAAAAACCATCCGGATGCCGCGGGCTTTCTGGTTCCGCTTTCCTGTGCCTGCAGCGGTAAAAGCAGCCTGCCGGTGATTGGAGTGCCGGATATCGCTCAGTGTATTTCCGATTATCAGAGCAGTGAGAAAGGGATCCCACTTGCGGCAGAGCTCTATACCGAGCTGAAAGAAAATGCAAAGGACTTTCCGGAGGCACTGAAGCTTCTTTCCCAGAAGCTTGGCTGTGAACTGTACCTTGCAGATGAAAAGAATACTCTGGCAGCGGGCAGTAAAAAGATCACGAAGAAAGCATTTGAAGAACTGAAGAAGAATCCATCCGCAAAACGCATCAAAGTATGGGCAGAAAATGAGTGGAACACGCTGATTTGTGAAGGAAACACACAGATCGATTCCTATCTGCTGACCTGCGCATCGGAGGCTCTTACCGGACTGTTTGCGCGGTTCAGCCGTGTAAGAACAGCAGTAATCACAGGAATCGGACATCTGATCTATGACGGCGAAGCAGAACTGGCTTCATTTGTGGCGGCGCAATGCCGTATACCGCTTCCGCCGCAGGCCAATGTATGGATGCTGTATGGGCAGGAGGGTGTAAATGTCAGACCGTGGGTCGCATCGATCCGAGAATTCTGCCGTTCGTTTGGAACTGTATATCTTCTGGGAGCAGTTGGAAATGATCTGCTGCTGGTAATGGAAAAAAGCGCTGCATATAAAGCAGAACTGCATCATATGGAAGCTCTTGCGGATTTCTGCCGTAAAAGCAATATACCTCTGACACTGGTCTCAGGACTGACACTTTCCGGTGAGAACAGCAGTATCAGAGTACTGAAAGAATGTCTTTGTGATCAGAAAGCAGATCTTGAGCAGATATTCCCGGATAAAGGCTATTACACGGTATCCGACATGTTTTTTGCACAGGAATGCCGCAGAATCATCCTTCAGGGTTCAGATGAACTGAACCGGTACCGCAGTCTGATTCAGACACTCATCGGATTTGCGGATGAGGAACTGGTAAATACACTGGCAGTCTACTTTATCGATGAAGCAATGTCGGTCACAGAAACCGCTGACCGGCTTTTCCTGCATCGTAATACCGTGAAATACCGTCTGCAGAAGACAGAGGATATCCTGAGCATGAATCTGTCGGATGCAACAGTGATCCGAGAACTGGTTACAGCACTTGGAATCCATCGATTGCTAGGATGAATAATACGAATGGATTGTTTGTAAACCGGTAAAATGAAAGAATTGGAAACGTTAACACGCATTTTTATAGGATGAATATTGAAAAACAATGCATTTTCGCATATTTGTATTGCTTATAATCGTTATAATAAAAGCGTTACCAAACTGAAATACCGCCTTTTTATGGCTTTTTATAAACAAATTAGGAAAATCCTATAGGGGGATCCGTTCATGAAACATTGCATTAAAAAGTTTTTAATTGGTCTGCTTTCTTTCAGTGTTGTCTTTTGCAACAACATGACAATCCTTGCCAATACAAGGGAAGAAGACAATACTTCGCAGCCGGAAGAGACACAGGAAGATACACCGGTTGGAGTCAATGAGGAAGGAAACCTGAATGAACAGGAGCCAGAAGAAACACCGGTGCCTTCTGCAGAACCAGAACAGATAATAACGGAAGAGCCTTCTGAAACCTCTGCTCCTGAACCAGAAGTAACAGAAGAGAATACGGAACCGGAACAGCAGCAGGAAGAAGAACCGGCTGAAGAAGTTTCGTATACCATTCTGGCTTACTGCTTCGACGGAACAAACGGTATTGAGGGTTACGAGAATGTCGATATTACCGAGGCAGTAGCAGCTTATGGAGACACCGGAGCATTAACAGAAGATCTTGCGCCGGTCATTGACGGGTACCAGTTTGATGTAGCGATGATCAATGGCATTTATGCCGGCGGACTGCGCTATAACGCATATGTATCAGATTATGACTGGACCTCTTTTGAGACTGTCGCAGATGAGAATCATTCCGTAACAGTCAGCTTTACATACCATAAAGATGAACCGGAGATCATTGAAGAAACAGAACCGGAATATAAGTATCATTTCGAATATGACGATCCGCGTGTGCATGTCATAGCAGATGCAAATGATGATGCGAAGATCCCTGCAGATGCGCAGTTATATGCGGATTATCTGGTGCCTGGATCACCGGAATATCAGGATGCGGTAAATCAGCTGTTAGATGGGGAAGAACAGGATTATAAAACAGAGTTTGAACTGTATGATATTTACTTTCTGTCAGGCAATAGACGAATTGAGCTTGAAAGCGGCTCTGTAGATGTCGCACTTACCTTTAAACAGGCATTAGCACCATCCAGTGAAAACGGTGAGATTTCTGACGCTGAAGTAGTACACGTAGATGAAGAAACCGGTGCAGAAGTCATCAGTGATGACATCACGACCAACAGTGAGGGTGAGATTGAAGAAATCAGCTTCACCAGTGATTCTTTCTCTCCATTTGGCGTAAAGTATACCGTTGACTATACCTATGATGGATATACCTGGTCCATGACCGGCGGCACAGAAATCTATCTTTCTGAATT
>JAEEPV010000179.1 GCA_016284975.1 Solobacterium sp. | reverse complement strand
CCGTCTTTGCTAGTTCGGGATCCACCTTCCTCATACGTCCGGCATCCTTCACCCGCTGTGCTTCCCGGATGCGGCGCTGATCTTTTGCCGGATCCTTTTCTCTGAGGCGGACACTCTCCTGATAGAACTGCCTGCGCTGTTCTTTCTTTGCCGGATCTTTGGTGTCTGTACGATGACTGCCTTGTTGAGGCTGAGCCTGTGTCTGATTCATCCTGCGGTCATAATCCAGTACCCGCTGATTATAATCCAGATCAATCTTGCGTTCTGAGCGCCGGTTCGGTCAGAGACACGTACGCAGATCTTCGAGCATTTCATTGCAGGAGCTGTAGCGCAGCTCAGGGTTCTTCGCCGTTGCCCGGATCACGATATTTTCTACAGGCTGAGGAATTTCCGGATTAATCGAACGTACATCCGGAATCGGATTATGCATCTGCATCAGCGCTACCTGAACCGCCTGTTCCGCCTTGAACGGTACATCACCGGTCAGCATTTCAAACAGAACAATACCCAGAGCATAGATATCTGACTGCGGTGTTGCCGGCTCTCCCTTTGCAAGTTCCGGAGCCAGATAATGAACCGAACCCATGACGTTGTTGGCCTGCGTCAGCTGCATGGACCCTTTTGCCAGCGCAATACCAAAGTCAAGCATCTTGATCGATCCGTCCGACTTGACGATAACATTCTGCGGCTTGATATCACGGTGAATGATACCGCGTCTGTGCGCTTCTGCGGTAGCAGCCGTAAGCTGCTTCATGATATCGATTGCTTCTTCCGTCAGCAGTGCTCCCCGCTGCTGGATCACTTTCTTGAGCGGCTTGCCGGATACATATTCCATGACGATGTAGTGGTGACCCTTGTATTCACCGACATCGTAGATTTCAACAATATTTGGGTGCGCAAGCGCAGTGGCAGCCTGTGCTTCACGCTCAAAACGAAGTACAGATACCGCATCCGTGCACAGTTCACTGCGCAGGATCTTGATGGCAACCTGACGGTTCAGGATTGTATCAACCGCAAGGAAAACATCGGCCATGCCTCCCTGCCCGATATGCTGGAATACTTCGTAACGATTTGCGATGAGATTACTTGCCATGGGTCTCATCTCCTTCCAGGTCGATCAAAATCGCCGTAATGTTGTCAAAACCGCCGGCATTCATAGCTGCGGCATAAAGACGGCGTACGCGTAACGCCGGATCCATCATCCGGTTCAGTACGATGGAGCGGATCTCTTCTTCATCCACATAGCCATGCAGGCCATCGGAACAGATCAGAAATCCATTCACTTCTCCGTCACAGCGCTCCACATCAAAACGGGATTTTTCCCAAACGCCAAGCGCGTTGGTAAGCACATTTTTCCGCGGATAGTTTTTCGCTTCTTCCGGTGTCAGTTCACCATGTCTCAGCATATCGTTTACCAGGGTGTGATCCCTCGTCAGCAGCTGCATCGTTCCATCCGAATAGTAAGCATAGGTACGGCTGTCGCCGACATTGATGACAAACCGGCCGACTGATGTCAGCAGCACCCCTGTCAGCGTCGTGCCCATTCCCTTGAGCTCCGGTGTTCTCTGGCCGGTCTGAAAGATCTCGCCGTTAGCTGTCGGAATCTCAATATCCAGCCACCGTCGAACCATCGCTTCATTCTCAAACCCCTCATTCATGGAAAACGCCATGGAGAAGTGCGTTACCGCAAGCCGGCTTGCAATGTCGCCGCCCTTTCCGCCGCCAATGCCGTCGCATACCACAGCGAAAACGTCTCCCGCACGATTGGAGGCGATGCAATAGTTATCCTGATTTGTCTTCCGCATTTTACCGCGGTCCGTCAAACCGAAATACTTCATTCCTTGTTCCTTTCATGACGGGCGCGAAGCTGTCCGCAGGCCGCATCGATATCATCGCCATGCCTGCTGCGCAGGGTTGCCTTGACTCCGTTTTTCATGATCACATCATAAAAATGAAGTGCTCTGCGCTCGTCGGTGGTCTTAAATCCGTTCTCATCTACTTCGTTGTAGGGAATCAGATTGACATATGCATTCATGCCGCGGATGAGATCCGCAAGCTGTTTCGCGTCTTCATCCGAATCATTTACTCCCTTAAGGAGAATGTATTCAAAAGTCAGACGACGGTGATTGTCTTCACTGTAGGTCTTCAGCGCCTTCATCAGCTCATCGAGCGGATAGGCTCTGTCAACCGGCATCAGGGATCGGCGCAGTTCATCGTTCGGCGCATGAAGCGAAACCGCAAGGTTGTACTGATAATGCCCCTGTGCGAACTCATAGATGCGCGGAACAATGCCGCAGGTGCTGATCGTAATGTGACGGGCACCAATGGAAAGCCCGTGATCGCTGTTAACGACTGCACAGAAATCCATGACGTTCTCATAGTTATCGAACGGTTCGCCCGTTCCCATAACGACGATATTGTCAACGCGTTCCCCTTCTGCATCGAGTTCCTTCTGGATATACATGATCTGTCCGACAATCTCGCCGGCAGTCAGGTCACGTTGTTTTTTCAGAAGTCCGGACGCACAAAAAGCACAGCCCATGTTGCAGCCGACCTGGGAAGACACACAGACACTCTTGCCGAAATTAAAATGCATCAGAACGGTCTCAATGGTAGCCCCATCCTCAAGTTCAAACAGATATTTGGCTGTACGGTCTCTTGCGACCTGTTTATCCAGCAGCTTCACAGGTATCAGCAAATATTCCAGTGAAAGAGCTTCGATCAGAGAAGCCGGAAGATCACTCATTTCTTCAAACGACGCTGCTCTTTTCCGGTAAAGCCAGTTATATAGCTGTTTGGCACGGTACGGTTTCTGACCATGCGCTTTCAGCATTTCTTCCATCTTGGAAAGTGGAAGATCGTAGATTGTCCGCATGACAAATATAATAACATATAAAAATTAGTTTATAGATAATAAAGAACAGGTAATATGCGGATTCCTGCATCGCCGGAATCCTTCTCTGATTCTTCGAAAAAAACATTTCAGAAAGCCGTACTTTTTTTAAGAAAATGGAAAACTGTCCGAAGACAGCTTTTCCGGAATAATTCTGAAAAGCGCAAACGTTCCGGTTCTCGAT
>JAEEPV010000178.1 GCA_016284975.1 Solobacterium sp. | reverse complement strand
TTACAGATGAAAAACTGAATTTTAAAAATCATTAAATACTGAATCTATTTTACTTCATTTCCGTATGGCAGACACAAGAAATCACGAATTTTTCTGTGCAGAAATAAAAAAAGAAGCTGGTGGTGTACCAGCCTCTTTCAGACATTGAAATGTTTCAGCAATTACTGAGCCTGTGCCAGGTAATCGTTGAATTCGTTGTCGTCCTTGAAGTCGAAGTAAGACTTAACGTCTTTCTTACCAGCCTTGATGTCTGCAGCAGCCTGAGCCATTGCATCCTGTACTTCAGACGGAACGTTAGCCTTGAAGAAATCGTTGTTTACATAACCAACGGAATCCTGAGCAAGACCAAGAGTTGTTGTCTTCTTCCAGACATCTTCACCCTTATCGATGGAATGGATGAAGGAGACGAAAGAGTTACCAACTTCCTTCAGCATGGATGTGAGAATGACTTCACCTTTTTCAGGGTTCTCGGAATCCTTGTAAGCCTGATACTGGTCAGAGTCAACACCAATCGCCCATGTGCCGGATTCAACGCAAGCCTCGAAGAGACCATCACCGGAACCGCCGGCAACCTGATAGAATACATCAGCGTTGTTGTTACGGAACTGGTCAAGGCAGATTGTCTTCATGGTTGCAGGATCGCTCCAGCTGCCGACTGCAGCGGAAACAACCTTAACGTTTGTGCCGTTTTCAGCATTGTAATCCAGAACGCCGTTTACATAACCGGTAACGAAGTCGAAGATAACCGGGTTAGCCATACCATAGTTAACAGCAACGGTACCGTTCTTGGACATAGCAGCTGCCATGTAACCAACGAGGTAGGAACCTTCGTTCTGAGCATAGAAGATAACTGCTTCATTGTCGTTCAGTTCTTCCGGAGACTTGCTGTCATCGAAGATGATGAACTTGACTTCCGGATATTCTTCGGAAAGCTCATGGCAAACATCGAAATAAGTGGAAGAAGCAAGAACCAGATTGTATCCGGCATCGATTGCATCATTGATCTGATCCTTATACTTGGAAGCGTCATCACCAACTTCGATTGTCTTGCAGTCATACCCTTCGCTGCTAAGTGTTTCAACACCACGCTGGCCGCTGTCTGCAAAGGACTTGTCGCCCAGATGAGCTACGATGTACGCGATCTTCAGATCACTCTTTGCAGCTTCTGTGGTGGTCTCTGTGGTTGTTTCTTTGCCATCATCAGTAGTTGCCGGCTCTTCTGCAGGTTTGGAGCCGCCGCATGCTGCCAGAGAAGCACCCAGAAGCATTGCGAGAATAAATTTGCTTAACTTTTTCATTTCTTTCTCTCCTTATGGTCAAATCATAACCGTTCATAAACCAGAATTCAATTGATTCAAGGGTAATTTCACAAAGAAATTTTCACAAAATTTTCACACAATTTTTGCCAATTCCTCAAAAAATGCGGAATCCAGACAGAAACCGCAGTTTTGCTGAATTCACTCTCGCGTGAGGTTGTTCAGCCACTTATATTGGTTCACTTTAATGAATCCTACGATTGCTTCCAGAGCGATGATGGATTTAATGATTGCCACCACTACCCAGGGCTCTGTGTGAAGGCGGAATGCACAGAACGCTGCCAGCGGAATGCAGATCAGCCACATCACAACAATATCCGTGTAGAATCCGGTTTTCCCGTCTCCTCCGGCCCGCAGGATCGCAATCATGCCAACCATTTCAATCAGGGAGAACGGCCAGATGAAGGAAATGATCGTCATGAACTGCCTTGCATAGGAAACCGCATCACTGTCCAGAGCGTACATGCTGAGGAACGGTTCTTTTACGAGATAGGTCAGAATGCCCAGACTGATCCCGATCCCCAGCCCCATGATGAGCATCGTATCCGCTTCCTTCTTTGCCCGCTCCGTATTTCCGGTTCCTAATGTCATGCCAAGGACAACCGAACAGGTACTCAGAAATCCGTTTCCGACACTGGCGCAAAGATCATAAAGAACCGTCGTAACGTTATATCCGGCAACTGCGGATTTGCCGAGCTGACCGGTAATCATGGCACCGCTGGAAGTGCCCAGAGACCAGATGATTTCATGGGCAACGATTGGCGTGCTGACTTTAATCAGCGCCTGATGCAATTCAGGGTCGCTCTTCTTCAGATCCTGAATTTCAAACGGAATGTTTTTATCCTTCAGAAAAAACGCAGTGCATACTGCAAATTCGACAAATCTTGCTACAACTGTACCGATTGCAACACCGGTAACCCCCATCTGCGGCATGCCGCATTTCCCATAGCTCAGAATATAGTCCAGAAGGATATTTACGGAATAGGAAAGAATATTGGTAAACAGGATGATTTTTACCTGCCCGACACCCCTGCTCGCTCCAAATAGTGTTGCCGAAAGACCGCAGACGATGTACATGACTACAACCTTTCGCAGATATCCCGATCCGATCCGGATAATGTCAGGATTCGAGGAATAGATCCGCATAAAAATCTGCGGGAACAGTGCAATCAGTGCAGTAGCGATCAATCCGATCCAAAATGCGTTTCGCAGTGCATGCGAAATGATGATGGAAATACTGTCCCGATCCTGTTTTCCCCAGTACTGGGCGATCAGTACACAGCAGCCAACCGCCAGACCGGATACGATCGTATAGTAAACAAAGAAGATCTGATTGGCCTGAGCAACTGCCGACATCTGCAGCTGATCAATGCGTCCCAGAAAGATCGAATTGACGGTATCAACGGAGATGCGAAGCAGCTGCTGCAGAACAAGCGGCAGCATCAGCCGGAAGATCTGATTGTAAAAACTGCGGTTCTGAATCATCCGAATTTCCTGTCACAGTTTTCAATACTGCGAACAAGCCAATGTCGGAACATCTCGACATTGACTGACAGTGCAGCATGCACATTGGGCTGTTTCCCGCTTCTGCCGCGGAAATCTGCATAAGTATGTCCCCTGGTATATTCGCCGCGGGTTTCTGCATCCATCCAGTAATCCTGATATTCCATGCATTCCGGACATACCGCTGCCGCAACAGCCAGCGCGTCATGCATGATGACATTCTCTCCGCCTCTGCGGTAGCGATCAAACATGAAATCCAGCAGATCGGCAGTCAGCCGGCGTGCCGGTGTATTCTCTTTTCGCAGTTCTTCCATATCTTCCGGTTCCATGATTGCCTTCAGTGTGACATCAAGGCCAACCATGGTCATCGGAATCCCGCTGGACAATACAATATGTGCCGCTTCCGGATCTGCCCAGATATTGAATTCTGCAGTTGTTGTGACATTTCCGCCCCAGACGGAGCCGCCCATGAACCACAGATGCCGGATCTTTTCACTGAAATCCGGATATTGAATGATCGCAAGGGCAATATTGGTCATCGGGCCGGTCACCAGAAGCTCCAGCTCCCCGCTGCATTCCATTGCTTTTTCGTACAGGAACCGGGAAGCGATCCGTTCATCAAATTTCAGCTTTTCCGCATCCGGAAGAACAATCGAACCAAGTCCGGTTTTTCCGTGCGTCATATCACTTTTATTGCGGAACCCGCAGGAAAGCGGCCAAACTGCCCCATGGCATACCGGTACCGCTGCGCCAAGATACTCACAGAGATTCAGATTATTTACGGAAACAAATTCTTCCCGTACATTTCCGTTGACCGAAGTAATACCGAGAATCTCAATATCATCACTGCCGAATGCCGCAGCGATGGCAATCGCATCATCCGTACCGGTATCACAGTCAAATACAAACTTTCTCATTTTCGCAGTTCCTCACCCTTCTCGCCCGCGATCCGAATCCGCTCGCAGAGCCATTCCGAAAACAGCGGAACGTTGATCTCCGTCGCAACGGTCACATTAGGATCATTCTGCGACTTTCGGAAGATATCAATTGCGGTATGTCCCCGTGTATAGGTACCGGTGCATTCCGCATCCCCATAGTAGCTCTCATATTCCATGCATTCGGGATAGATTGCTGCTGCAAGCGCCAGCGGATCATGCATACGTGCCGCATAATCACCAAACTTGGTACGGGCGATCATATAAAGCAGAAGATCTGCCGCAAGAATTCCCTCACGGGATCCATAGGACCGGATCCGCTGCTCCTGAATATCCGTCATAACAGCACGATTGGAAACGTTCAGGCCGACCATGGTTGTCGGAATGCCGCTCATCAGTTCGGCATGAAGGGCTTCCGGATCAGCCCAGATATTAAATTCTGCCGTTGAGTTCACATTGCCGCCAACCGTCGAGCCGCCCATGAAATAGATATGTTTAATATACTGTTTCAGATCATCATGTTCTGCCAGTGCAATTGCAATATTGGTCATCGGGCCGGTCACCAGAAGCTCCATTTCCCCCTTCCGCTTCTTCGCTTCCTCATAAATAAAGGTCGCAGCGATCCGCGGATCAAACTGCAGTTTTACTGCATGCGGAAGCTCTGTATTTCCAAGACCCGTTTTGCCATGAATTTTTGGATCCGTGTTGGAATCCCGGCTGCCGCTGAGAGGCAGCCAGGCACCATGGGCAACCGGGATATCCCGCCCAAGATATTCCATCAGATCAAGATTATTCTGAGATGTATGTTTTTCTGCTACATTTCCATTAACCGAGGTAATACCGACGATTTCCATTTCTTCGCAGCCAAGTGCCGCAAGAATCGCAATCGTATCATCTGTACCGGTATCACAGTCAATGATGAATGGCCTTTTCATTGATAGTCCTCCGATCTAATTATTAACCAACCCCTATTGTACATGAATGTTTCCTGCGATATGCCTGTGGA
This sequence comes from Solobacterium sp., assembly GCA_016284975.1. Lineage (GTDB taxonomy): Bacteria > Bacillota_I > Bacilli_A > Erysipelotrichales > Erysipelotrichaceae > Bulleidia. The sequence continues at coordinate 8 of JAEEPV010000178.1, read as the reverse complement.
TGCACTAT
>JAEEPV010000177.1 GCA_016284975.1 Solobacterium sp. | reverse complement strand
TCAGTCCGACTTCACGGATGATATAGTCCGCATCCTTGAGATAGATCACGCCGCGGCTCTGCACATCGGGTCCGCCGATGATCTCCTTGGTCGCATGGTTGACAACCACACCGACAACGATCGCTCCGTCGGTGCTGAGGATTTCCCGGTCCTTGAGCACCATGCCCTGGGCATCGAGACTGTCGCCTCCGGATACCATAACATCTCCGACCGGTACGCGCTTCATATCCCGCTGCAGCTGTCCGTCTTCAATGGAAGCGATCTGTCCGTTCTCCAGAACAATGATATTGTTGGCCGGGTAGCCCATTCCAAGCGCGATATTGGCATTGGAGATCAGCTGCCGGTATTCACCCTTGACCGGCACATAGTACTGCGGGTTCAGCAGGAAGATCATCATCTTGATATCTTCGATCGATGCATGCATGGAGAAGGTCCGTTTCCGGTCTATGCCGAATACGTGCGATGTTTCCTTATACAGATCGTCTTCCATGCCGGAAGCGTTGCGCTCCGTTCCCGGTACTGCCGGAGAGGCGATGATCACGGTATCACTCGGCCGAAGCTGGATCAGATCATCTTCCCGGATCGCGATCTTGTGCACTTTGCGGAAGATTGTACTGCCGGTGCCGCCGATGATGACAACGACATTTTCCAGATTGTTGTCAAAGTTCTGCGGTGCAATCTCCAGGCCGGCAGGAATGCGGTAATAGCCCAGTTCTGCCATGTCGGCCATCAGATTACGCAGCTCTTCGTCATAGATCATGATCTTGCGGTTGAACTTATTGGCCATCTCGATCAGTTCAATGACGCGGTAGAGATTCTGACTGTAGGCCGTACAGACAATTCTTCCCTTCGCACCGTCAAAGATCGGCTCTATCTGGGAAGTAATGCGGTGATTGGGAGAAGAATGCCCTTCTCTCGTCGAACCGACGGATTCTGTCAGCAATGCCAGTACGCCGCGCCGTCCGATCTCTGTCACATCATTGAGATCAAAGCGGAACGCATCCTTCTTGATGTCATAGTCAATGATGAATTCGCTGGAATACACCACATATCCATCCTCAGTACGAATCGCAAGTCCATAACCATCCGCAATCGACTGTGTGGTTCCAAAGGTCCGGATCTCGGTCTTATCGATTTTGAAACTGGCGTTGCGGCGCAGGCGGTGGATCTCAACATCCTTTAATCCCTCTCTGCGGGCAATGCGGTCGAACATTTTTGCGGTAAGCGGAGCGGTATAGATCGGGAACTTTGCCTGCTTGAGCAGCTGGGCAAGTGCTCCCATGACATCATCGTGACCGTGCGTCACAAAAACACCTTTGACACGTTTCTGGTTTTCAATCAGATACTGAAAGTCCGGTACGATCATTTCGATTCCGAGCTGTTCATCGGCAGTCGGATACCGAAGTCCGCATTCGATGACAAAAATATCTTTATTATTTTCAATAACATACATGTTCTTGCCGTCTTCGTCCAAACCGCCGAGGGCAAAAATACGTACCTTAGCCATTGTATTATCCTCCGTATTGTGATGAGTTCTTATCGTTATTATAACCGCAATTGTTATCGTGCAAAACAAAAACGAATCGGCACGGAATTTTTGCGTTATTTACTCGATGTCACGGCCTCTCCGTCCAGGCTGAAGCTTTTGGCATCGGTGATCTTCACATCCACGATGTCCCCTTCCCGGATCCCTTCTCCGGTAAAATTCACCAGCCGGTTCTCCTCGCTGTAACCAGCAAGGACGGACGGATTTTTCCGGCTGGGACCGTCACAGAGCACCTTCAGGGTTTTGCCGAGCGCTGCTTCATTATTCATTCTTGCGTATTTTCCGATCCGCTCATTGAGCACCGCCAGACGTTCTTTCTTTTCCTTTGGGCTGATATCATCTTCCATATTCGCTGCCGGTGTCCCTTCCCGCGGACTGTAAACAAAGGTAAAAGCACTGTCAAACCGGCAGGTATCCGCCAGTTTCAGCGTTTCTTCAAACTGCTCGTTCGTCTCCGTCGGGAATCCGACAATCAGATCGGTCGTAAACGTGATGCCGGGAATCTTTTCCTTCATCCGTTCATACAGTTCATAGAACCTTCCGATCGTATAACCGCGGTTCATCTTTTTCAGAATCTCGTCACTGCCGGACTGCACCGGAAGATGGAGCGACGGCATGATATTCTGATATTCCCGCATCGCATCGATCGTAGTCTCACTGTAATCACGCGGATGGCTGGTATAGAAGCGGATGCGTTCGATCCCGGTTTCCGCAGCCGCCCTCAGGAGCTTCGTGAAACCATCCTTTTCCCCGAGATCCTTGCCATAGGCATTGACATTCTGACCAAGCAGCGTTACTTCCTTTGCGCCGAGCGCTTTGACTTCATTGATCTCACGGATGATATACTCCGCTTCCCGGCTGCGTTCTTTTCCGCGGGTATACGGTACGATGCAGTATGTGCAGAACTTATCGCATCCGTACATGATATTGATAAAGGCCTTATGACTCCGGGACCGTTTGACCGGCATGCCTTCCACAACGGAACCGGTGCCCTGTGATTCCACTTCGATCGTACGCCTGCCGTTCATCGCTTCTTCCAGCAGTTCCGGAAACCGCCAGAGATTATGTGTGCCAAACAGCAGATCGATCTGCCGGTACTGTTTTGCGATCCGTGAGACCATCTCCTCTTCCTGCGCCATACAGCCGCAAAGTGCAAAGATCTTCTCCGGGTGTTTCTGTTTCAGAGGCTTTAAACTGCCGATTTCCCCAAGCACATGTTCTTCCGCCGCCCGGCGTACGGCACACGTATTAAACAGAGCGACATCTGCCTCTTCGATCGTATTGGCCTCAAGAAAACCCATCCGCTCAAACATGCCGGACAGGGTTTCCGAATCCCGGACATTAGCCTGGCAGCCATAGGTGCGGATGTAGTATTTTTTGCCAAGCCCCAGATACCGGAGGTCTTCGTTCATGGCATAGTCTTTTCGTAAAACACTGCCAAGACGATTCCGTTCGGCAGAATGATCAGGAAGCTGATATGGTCTGTTCATAGATATCCTCAGTGCATCAATTATAGCAGAAAAGGAAAAACCGGCATCGCCGGTTTTTCGTTACCTTTTTATCTGATCTTACTC
>JAEEPV010000176.1 GCA_016284975.1 Solobacterium sp. | reverse complement strand
CGTTAGAATAACACCTAACGGGCTTTTGTGTGTGTATGGCGCCTCAAACAGGGCTCGAACCTGTGACCTAGCGGTTAACAGCCGCTCGCTCTGCCGACTGAGCTATTGAGGCAAGCTTCATTATATTAGCACCCTCCCTATTGGAATGCAAGACGTTTTCAAATATTTTCGGTGAAATAATTTTGATGAATTTACAGAAAGATCTGCGAGCATAAAAAAAACAGAGCCGCAGTCATACAGCTCTGCGATTCATACGGCAAAGTGGTAGGGGTATGCCGTATGGTACAACCCTGATGTCACCATCAGAATCTGTTACATGAAAATTATAAAACAGAAAAAATAAAATGAAAAGAAGAACTGAAGGTTCAGTTCTTCCAAATTGTCAGTCTGTGACTTTCTGAAGATCGTTGTAGTTAATGTCTGTCGGAGTCTCACGTCCAAACAGCATAGTCAGTACGCTGGCAACCTGTGTCTGATCGTTCATCGCATTGACACGGCCTTCCATGCCGGAGAACGGTCCGGTCAGGATACGAACGGTATCACCAACCGCAAAGTCGACATTAACCTTCTTCTCACTCTGACCCATTCTGCGCAGAATGGATTCCATTTCCACCGGAGAAACCGTGAACGGTTTTGCACCGCCGCCGGAGGATCCGATAAATCCGGTAACACCCGGTGTGTTACGGACAACATACCAGGCGTCATCTGTCATAATCATCTCTACGAAAACATATCCCGGAAACATGTTCTGCATTTTCTCAACCTGCTTGTTGTTTTTTACATCGATCACAGGTTCTTCCGCGACAAGGATCCGGAACAGATAGTCCTGAATACCCATTGACTCGACACGTCTCTCAAGATTTTCCTTAACACGATTCTCATGGCCGGAATAGGTATTTACCACATACCAGCGCTTTTCGTGTTCATCATCAATAATCGGGCTAGCCGTTTTCTTTTCGTTTTCACTCATAATCTGTTACGCTCCGATTCCGATCATCTTCAGAATGCCAGTTACCACGAACTCACATAATACGAAATACAGCGCAAAGAATCCCGTGAAAATGAGAACTTCTCCGGTATCTTCCGCAACATCCTTGCGCTTCGGCCAGCGAACACGCTTTGCCTCTTTTTTTATTCCGCTCCAGCTGAATGTCTTATCCATATTCCAGTCTCCTACTACTTTGTTTCCTTATGAAGAGTTTTCTTGCCGCACTTCGGACAGTATTTATTCAGCTCAAGACGCTTTGTACTGTTTTTCCTGCGGTTTGTTGTATAGTTCCTCGAGAGACATTCCGTACAGGCGAGGATAACCTTACCGTCTTTTGCCATAATAAAAAAACTCCTCAAATGCCTACTTAATTTAGCACACTCTGTTCGCTGACGTCAATAAACCGATTCGCTCTTCAAAGGGAAAGTCACCGGACTGTCATGATCGGTAAAACGTTCCGGCTCACAGGGCAGTTCCAGCATTTCCCACACACCGTTGTTTCTGCGGAATTTCATAATACCGCAGTTGGGGAACGCAAATTGCTTCGGGTCTATCTTTTTCCGCTGGGCAGCAAATGCCTCTGTATCCATATGAAACAGGATCTGCAGAATATGCATTCCGAATGAACCGTGTGAAACAATGAGAATCTTTTCTCCGTCAAAAGCCATATCTGCGATTCCATTGAAAGTTTCTGTAATTCTTTTATAAATCGATTCTGCGGTATCCCCGCCAAGATCTCCGAAATTATCCGTTATCTTGCGGCGGTCATACTCTTCCTGAATCTCATCGATCAGGTGTCCGTCCATTGTTCCAAAATCAATTTCCTTCAGTGCTTTCATGGGTTTTAAGACAACGTTATGCCGTTCCAGCACAATTGATGCGGTATCGATGCAGCGCTCACTGCTGGAGCAGTATGCACGATCAAACGGCACTTTTCGAAGTGCTTCCTCTGCCCTGCGGGCATCTGAGATTCCCTTTTCCGTCAGCGGACTGTCACACATGCCCTGAAGACGGCGCCAAAGATTGAACTTTGTCTGACCATGTCTCACATAATAGAAAGTAACACTCATCTTTGCTTTCCTTTCCAGTCCTCGATCTGGTCTTTTCCTGCCAGTACTTCCTTCATGAAGGAAATCACACTGCTGACCGTTACATCTGAAGCGGCCTGAATTTCCGGTACTCCGTTTGGTACCGTTACCGCGAGTCCTGCAAAATTCATCATTTCAAGATCATTCAGATTATCTCCGAGCACAGCCGTTTCGGCAGCGGAAATGCCGATATACTCCAGCATTTGTTTCATCGCAGTTCCCTTATTAATATCCTTTGCCATCATATCCAGCCATTGAAAACCTCCGGTCACAACGGTAAAGGTGTCCCCATAATTCTTCTGCCAGTACTCAATATCATTCAGTCCCGGCTCTTCATACAGGGAGATCTTGGAACAGCGGGAGGTATACACATGCAGATCCGGCACCTTCTCCGCATGCATTCCAACCACGTCTTTTACCAAATGATAAAATGTATCACTTCTTTCATCAACATAACAGCAGTCAAAGTCATCGATCATGATCTCCAGATCCGCTCTTGCACAGACTTCATCAACCAGCCGGTCCGCTGCCTCCTGATTCATTTTTTCCTGAAACAGAACTCTGCCGTCAATACAGGCAGATGCTCCGTTCTGGCAAATATACCAGATATCATTTTTCACCGGAGCGAACAGCCGTTCCAGATTATCATACTGGCGACCGCTGGCTGCCATGAACCGGATTCCTTTCTGATACAGTTCTTTGATCAGATCACAGGTTTCCTCAGGAGGAATCTGGGCTCCGTTCTGCAGCAGTGTTCCGTCAAGATCCGATGCAATTAAACGTATTTTTGTCATGTCGTCTCTTTTCTAAGCAAAGCCGACGGTTTCCCATCGGCTCTGTTATTACTCTTTTGTAAGATCTTCTCCAAAATATTTCTCTGAGAGCTCCGCAAGCTTCCCGCTCTCTCTCATCTGTTTCAATGCGTCATTGATCGCATCTTTCAGTTCTGCGTTATCCTCTCCTTTTACCAGAGGAATCGCATACGGAGTCACTTCTTCCATCTTCGCTACAACCACAACACCGGTCTCACCTGTTGTCATCAGGTAATCCTGTACAGAAGTTGACGCATTGATAGTTGCGTCCACCTGCCCGTTCTTTACCATAGTCATCGTCTCTGCCAGCGTATCAACACCTTTGACTGTAGCGCCGTACAGCTCACCGATTTCCATATAAGTCGATCCGGTGGAGTTTGCGGTCGTCTTTCCGCTCAGATCTGTAAAGGTTTTGATCTCCTCGTTTCCTGCCGCAGTTACCAGAACAGCACGATCATACGCATACGGATCGCTGAAGTCATATGTCTCCTGGCGTTCCGGTGTCACATCCACGCCGGTGACGATGACGTCATACGTGCCTGCACTCTCGCCGGCAAGCAGACCATCCCATGGTCCTTCAATGATTTCTGCTTTAACACCAAGAATCTCCGCGATACTCTGAGCCACCTCTACATCGAAGCCGATCAGATTATCATTTTCATCATGAAAGGAGAACGGCTGCCAGTCGCCTTCCAGCCCAACTACGAGCTTTCCTGCGTTTCTAATTCTGTCAAGATGACTGCCTGCGGTTTTCGTTTGCCCGCATCCCGTAACCAGCAGCGCGACAGCTGCCACAGCGATTGTAGTTTTTTTAAACATATATGTTACCTCCTTCATATAATCAGTATGAATAACAGAGATTATATCGGAATCTCAAATCCCCAGACAATTATTATGCTCAAAATATCTATATATAATATCTATCTTATTCCTGATGTTCCTGCCGCCTGCGTGTTTCCGGGATAGCCGCAAGATCATATGGTGTGGACTGGTAAACGAAATAGTTCAGCCAGTTTGAGTAGATCAGATTCGCACCGCTGCGCCAGGTATTCCGCGGCTGTTTCGTATCATCATCGTCCGGGTAGTAGTTCTCCGGCACATGAATCGGCAGGCCTGCGTTTTTATCCCGCAGGTATTCCTTCTCCAGTGTCCCCGTGTCATATTCCGAATGCCCGGTGATAAAAATCTGCGTACCGCCATTGGTTGAGATCGCATATACACCGGCTTTGTCGCTTTCCGCGAGGATCTTGAGTTCCTTTACCGCTTCAACATCACTCTTCCGGATAGTGGTATGACGGGAAT
>JAEEPV010000019.1 GCA_016284975.1 Solobacterium sp. | reverse complement strand
GGATCGGCACGGCTGACCAGTACCTGAGAACCCTTGGATTCCTTATTGACTTCCGTGATCACAACACGGATTTTCTGTCCTTCGACAAGACGTTCATTTGGGATCTGAGCAACTCTTGGCATCAGCGCAGTTGTCTTACCGAGATTGATCAGGGCAAATTTTTCCTTTACGGATTCCACGATGCCGATGACCATCTCATTGAGCTGATCGATATATGCATCATAGACTGCGATCTTTTCCGCTTCCCGGATCTTCTGACGGATGACATTGCGGGCAAGTGTCGCAGCAGCACGGCTCATGCCGGTAAGCTCAACCTTGCGGCGGATCACATCTCCGAGAATCGCATCCGGTTTGATCTCACGTGCATCCGGAAGTTCGATCTGAAGTTCATCATCCTCCACGTTTTCAACAACGTCGTACAGCTGATAAATATCAACCGTACTGGTCTTCTCGTTGATTTCTACTTCCACGTTGATATCGGAAAGCTCAGCATCTTTCTTGTATGCCTTCGCCAGTGCTTCCTTGACGGCATCCTGAAGAACCTCTTCCGGAATCCTCCGTTCATCTTCAAGTGCAGCGAATGCCTTTACTAATTCCTTGTAGTTGAGTTTCATGTTCTTTCTCCCTTATATCCTCACTGCCAGTCTGATGTATTCGATTTCACTTTCATCGAATACTGCCTCTCTGACAGCTGCTTTGTCACGATAGGACAATGTGATCGTACTGCCTTCATAAGCAGTAACCTCTCCCTTGAATTCGTTCTGTTTCCGGATCGGATGTTTCAGCCGGACAAAGATGTACGGTTTTTCCATCTGCTTCAGTTCACTGAGATCATGGATCTCACGTTCTGCGCCCGGACTGCATACTTCCAGTGTGTAGGCGTTTGAGAGAAGCTGGGAACTGTCCAGTGTTTCGCTCAGCTGTTCGCTGACCTCGGCACAGGTATCCAGATCCATCGTTCCGTCCGGTTTGACAATTGCGATCTGAAGCGTCTGTTCATTGCTGATCCATTTCAGTTCATACAGCCGGACACCACAGGCGTCCAGAACAGGGCTGATCAGTGTTTTTAACGGTTCCAGTGATTCCATAGTCCTCCTGAATAACAGAAGGAGCGCATCGCGCTCCTTGTTTCCGTAAGCAATAGTAACATAAATTATAAGTACATCAAGCGGTAATTCCGCTTTTTTAACGGCTTTTTGCGGCTTTTTTGTCAAAATCGGAAGGATTTGACCAAAAATCGGATGATTCACCGGTTTTCACCGCTAACCACGAACATACAGCAATCAAAAAACCGACTGTTCATACAGCCGGTTTCGGTCTGTGATGCAGATTCCGTCAGGATCCGCTTTTTTCAAGCTGGCTGTTGGTAAACTCACTCCAGCTGTACTGCACCATATACTCGCCGCGATAGGAATTGATCGCGGATGGAATACCTTTCAGCCAGTCGTAATAGTCACAGTCGATCTGATCCGGAACAACTGCGATCATGCCTCTTCTGCGGATCAGCACATTCTCATAGCCGGCACTTTTCAAAGCGGAGCCAAGATCCGTACGCAGATTCTTGAGATAGCTCTGCTTGGAAGAGCTCGCCTCATCGCCCCAGAGAATTCCCATGATCTCTCCGTTGGTGCAGAAAGCACCTTTTCGATCGATCAGATAGGCAAACATTTCCTTTGTCTTGGCGTACTGGAACACCAGCGGGATTCCCTGCTGATCAAATACTTCAAAGTTCCCGAATGCGCGTACTTTCAGGCGGCTTTCACCGGTCTTTTCCTCACTCACTGCAGAAGCAACATGAAGCGGATGGCGCAGGTCATCGAGTTCCCGTTTGACCTTCTCATCGGTCAGCGGTTTCATGATATAGCCGCTGGCATGCAAATCAAACGCATCGCCGGCATAGTCTCCGTATCCGGTTGTAAAGATCACATTCAGTTTCGGAAGTTTCATCTTAAGGCGCCGTGCAAGTTCAATTCCGTTGATGTCTCGAAGATCAATATCCAGAAATGCAACATCAAACGGAACTTCACCTTCCGCTTCCTCAAGTGCTTTCGTTCCGCTTCTGACACCGATGATTTCCGATTCCGGTTCCAGTCGTTTCAGAATACCAAGAATATGATCCAATGCGAATTTTTCATCTTCTACTGCCAGTATTTTCATGACTCGACACACTTTCTTATTCTGTCTTTATTGTAACCTTTTTTTGATATGTCAATGGAAAAAGATACTCAGAACAGAGAAAGCTGGTTGCGTTCCTGGATACCTTCCAGACATCCGAGCTGATCCAGTTTTTTCAGAAGCGTGTCGCTGAGCTGTGTCCGCTTCAGGATATCTTCCTTGGAAAGGAATTCTGCCTGCGTGCGGGCTTTCTCGATCGAATCCGCAACGTTGCCGCCAAGACCGTCAATAACGGTGAACGGCGGAATGATAACATGATGATCATCCGGGTCACAGGTAAATGATCTTGCCTTGGACCGGTACAGGTCTACATTACCGATGCGGAAGCCGCGTGCATACAGTTCTTCGCAGACCTCCAGCGTATCAAACAGCGATTTCTCTTTATTGGAAACCGGATTGGTGGTGTTGCGGTCCTGCTGGCGCATCTGAATATCATTCATGCGGTCCCGCACCGCTTCAATGCCTTTTGTCATCGTTTCGATCTCATAGGCATCACAGCGCAGCGTCAGATACTGCACATAAAAGTTCCATGGTTCATGAACCTTGTACCAGGCTATCCGGACTGCCATCATGACATACGCAACCGCATGCGCTTTCGGGAACATGTATTTGATCTTCTTGCAGGAATCGATATACCAGTCCGGAACGCCGTGCTCCTTCATTGCCGTTTCCCAGCCTTCATTCAGACCCTTGCCCTTTCGCACGCTTTCCATGATCTTAAACGACATGAGCGG
>JAEEPV010000175.1 GCA_016284975.1 Solobacterium sp. | reverse complement strand
GTGCCGCTTGTTTTTTTCCAGTTCAATATCATCTTCCAGAAGCTTCACTTCCCCGTCGACCCGGACCCGGACATAACCATCCTTCTGAAGCTTTGCGAACTGATCCTTAAACGTTCCCTTCTTGTTTCGGATAATCGGTGCCATAACGGTAAGCCTGGTACCGTCTTCAAGACTCATGATCTGGGCAACCATCTCACTGATATCCTGTCCGGTAATCGCAATATTATGCGTCGGGCAGTAAGGAACTCCGCATCTTGCATAGAGAAGACGCAGGTAGTCGTAGATTTCGGTTACCGTTCCGACGGTGGAACGGGGATTATTGGAAGTGGTTTTCTGGTCAATGGAGATCGCCGGAGAAAGCCCGTCGATCTGTTCAACATCCGGCTTCTCGACGCCGCCGAGAAACATGCGTGCATACGCACTCAGTGATTCAACATACCGGCGCTGTCCTTCTGCGTAAATCGTATCAAACGCCAGACTGGTCTTGCCGGAACCGGAAAGACCGGTCATGACGACCAGCTGATTGCGGGGGATTTCCAGTGAGATGTTTTTCAGATTGTTCTCACGCGCTCCGTGGATAATCAGTTTATTCTGTTCCATGTTACTGCTCCTTTTTTCCCGAAGCTTCCTCATACAGATCTTCCAGCATGACCCATGCCTGCCGGGGAGAAAGTTCCTCAGGATTGATCGACTTCAATTTTTCCATGACGGATTTCGTACGTGGATCGTCATGTTTCATTTCCACCAGCTGATAACTCTGCTGAACAATACGCCGCTTGGATTCCAGTTCTTTTTGAAGGTCTTTTGCCCGATCCGTCACCGCTTCCGGCAGTCCCGCAAGACGAGCAACGTTGATACCGTAGGAACGATCTGCCTTACCGTCTTTAACCTTGTACAGGAATGTGACTTTTTCCTGATCTTCTTTTACGACGACATGCACATTTCTTACAACACCAATCGAATCGGTCAGTGAAGTAAGCTCATGATAATGCGTACTGAATAAGGTCTTGGCATGTACACAGGCCGCGATGTATTCAATCATCGCCTGCGCCAGCGCCATACCGTCATACGTTGAAGTGCCTCTTCCAATCTCATCAAACAGGATCAGCGACCGTTCTGTCGCTTCCTGCAGAGCCCGGTTGGCTTCCGTCATTTCAACCATGAAGGTTGACTGGCCGGAAAGAATATCATCACTGGCCCCAATCCGGGTAAAGATCTTGTCAAAGACCGGCATACGCACCTGCTTTGCAGGAACGTAGCACCCGATCTGTGCCATGATGACAATCAGGGCGGTCTGTCTCATATAGGTTGATTTACCGCCCATATTCGGACCGGTGATCAGCAGGATTGATTCCCGCTCATTCATGGAAAGATCATTGGCAACATAACGTGTCTTCTTCATCCGCTCATTCAGAATCGGATGCCTTCCCTGGATGATTACAAATTCGTCATCTGTAAATTCCGGACGGACATATCCGTATTTAGAAGACAATTCTGCAAGTCCGCAGTAACAGTCGATCTGCGAAAGCGCTGAAGAAAGCCGCTGCAGCTTTGCCAGCTGAAGCTTTATCTTTGCAAGAAGGCCTGCAAACAGCTGTTTTTCAATGCGAATGGCATTTTCTTCAGCGTGCAGAATCATTTCTTCCTTTTCTTTGAGCTGTGGAGAAACAAACCGTTCATTGTTGACCAGTGTCTGTTTTCGGATATAGCCCCACTCGTCTTTTACCTGTGCAGCTGCCGCTTTGGAAATATCGATATAATAGCCGAATACCTTGTTGTATCCGATACGGAGCGTCTTGATTCCGGTTCTCTCCCGCTCCTGTGCTTCCATATTGGAAATAAACTCACGGCCGCTGCGCTGGATCTTCCGCGCTTCATCCAGTTCTTCGGAGTATCCGTCCCGGAATACGCCGCCTTCACTGATGGAAGCAGGCGGATTATCCACAAATGCACCGTCAAGCAGTTCCCGCAGCTCATCCAGCGGATCCATAGCCGCATACTCCCGGAATTATTCGCTATCCAGATCGCCCAGGGTTGCCGGCACTGCCTTCAGTGTCT
>JAEEPV010000174.1 GCA_016284975.1 Solobacterium sp. | reverse complement strand
TGATCCGGGGCCTGTCAAGTAGACACCCAAAATATCTAAAGTAATGCCTGCCCAATCGGAGCTGATCCGGTTGGGCTTTTTGTTGCGTTCAATTCTGTTAAGTGCCGTTTGTATTTTTCGATTCTAAGGTTGACCGGAATCGGATAGAGTATCGGTTCTTCAGCTTGTAATGCCTCCGTACGGACTTCCATCGGTGTTTTGGAATCGTACCGTTCCTGATATCGTTCGTTGTTATAGAAGCTGATATATTTACTGATTCCTTCGATCAGAGAATCTCTGTCATGATATCTGAACAACTTTGGCATCTCGGTCTTCATGATGCCCCAGAATGCTTCCTGCGGCCCGTTATCGATACAGCACGCCACTCTGGACATCGACTGCTTCATGGAATGATCGGTAAGCAGTTTCCGGAATGCGAGGCTCGTGTACTGGAATCCTCTGTCACTGTGGAACAGCGGGGACGCATTCGGATTCGCTGCCATAGCCTTATTGAATGTATCGAATACAAGCGCATTGTCATTGCGGTCACTTACTGCCCAGGCAACGATGAATCGGTCATAAAGATCCATAAACGCACTGAGATAGATCTTTCCTTTTCCTCCCGGAACCTTGAACTCTGTGACATCCGTTGTCCATTTCTCATTCGGTGCTGATGCCTCGAAATTCCGTTTGAGAAGATTGTCTGCTTTTGGATCTTTCTTATTGCTTACAGTACAGCACTTCCTTACTCTGCGGATCGAGGAATGAATGCCAAGGATTCCCATGATCCTGCGTATCCGTTTGGGTCTGTAATCCGTTCCTTCGCGTCTGTTCAGGAAGATTGTCATACGCCGGTATCCAAGGATGCCGCCCATGCGTTCATGATATTCTTTGATCTTTTCCGCGATTTCCAGATCTTCCTGTTCTTTTGCCGGAATCTTGCGGTTCAGCCATTTGTAGTAGGCTGCGCGATTGATTCCAAGCTTTCTGCACATCCAGCTGATACTGTAGCCTTCCTGTTCGTGCAGTTCCTTCATCGCCATATACTTTATTTCATTTTTCGCTTTTGAAAAGATCGCCTCCTTTCGATTTCCTCTACTTTTTTTAACAGGACTGACTCCATCTCAAGTTCTCTGATCTTAGCCTCAAGGATCTTGTTCTGCCGCCGAAGCTTTTCGACCTCCGTGAGCTCTGACTCTTCCTTGCGCTTGCCACGTTTGTCGGTAAGACCGTCTGAGCCTTTCTCAAGGTACTTCTGTACCCAGCCGTATACCTGACTGTATGAGACGTCATACACAGCAGCGGTATTCTTGTAATCCTTATCGTGATCAATACAGTACTTAACGATCTCTTCACGCTCTTCCTGCGTTGTTTTCTTGCGATATGCCATTTTCTGATAGACCTCCGGCCTGGGAATATAGTCCTCAAGCTCTTTAAGGTCATTATACTTGGCGATCCACCTCCGCAAGGTTTCTTGAGAAGGTATTTGGTATTTATTGGCTATCTGCTCTATTGATCCATTCCCTGACAGATACTCTTCTACCGCATTGATCTTGAATTCTTTGGTATAAGAATTGTTCTTCAGTTTTGTTATTAATGATTCCGGCCCATACTCACGATACTTATGTGTCCATCTTAGAACAGTTATTCTTCCTTTGGTTCCCAGGTTCAACCGTTCCGCAATTTCTTTGGTTGACGCAGTTCCATTCAAATAATCCTCACATGCCTTGATCTTGTCCTCATAGGAAACCTTTAGTTTTCTTCCCATGATGAAATCCCACCTCCATAGATACACGTTTTCTATATTTCGTGTGTCTACTTTGGCGGGATCATATCAAATGTTCAGCTGGCTCTTTTACTGTGTATTATGGCAGGAATTAAGACTTTAACGGAACGGAATATCCCGTTAATAATGATTTCCCTGTGCCTAGAGATACGACTCCACCAGCTCCATCAGCTTCGGATCCTGGCAGCCTTCTCTGAAGCATTCCAGAAAACGAGGAGTCAGTGATTTCCGGACGACATCCTGATCCATTGCGGACAGTGCTTCTGGCAGGGGTTTTGCGATGGCCGCTTTTACTTCGACCAGTTTCGCCGCATTGCGGTTCTGGGATTCCTTTCTGCCCGGCTCATTCGGATAGCCCATTCCTTTTGGTGAGCTGAATGCGATGTTGAAGATATTCTTCAGATTAACATCTGCTCCCCAGCCAAATCCTTTCGCATACGGAAGCGCAAGTGCGTTTCCGTTGTTGATCTGCATGAACAGATAGGCATCACTCGGCTCAATGCAATAACCGCAGACAACCCCCGGCATCATATCGCAGGCCATGAGTGCACCCTGTCCGGTACCGCATCCTGTTACAACAAAGTCGACCGCACCGGAGTTCAGCAGCAGTGCAGCCTGTACTCCGATATTCAGATAGGTGAGATATCCAGGCTCTCCAAGCTGCAGACCTGCCTCTTCCGTAGACATTCCGGTATTGTATACCGTATGCCCCATCGGCTCTGTTACCTCTTTCAGGCAGCTGAGGATCGTATCATTTTTTGCGGCCTGGGAGAATTCATTGATCATTGCGATTTTCATTTTCCATTCCTTCTTTCTTTCACATATTCCGATCTGCTGTACGAATGCCTTGACAGCGCATCCTGTTGTCCATTGTGTGTTTTTATCAACCGTTTCCGACAATCAGGATCTGCTCAGCCTGCGCTGAGGCAGCGACAGATTCCGCTTTCGGCACATCCGGATATTCCGTCGTCACCGGCATCGGCAGACTCTGCATGTAAAGATGCATCGCTTCTGCCACCTTTTTGCCATTCGCAACCGCCTCTACGACTGTTCGGGCACCATTGACCATGTCTCCGGCTGCGAACACACCCGGCCTGCTCGTACGTCCATCTTCATCAACGGTCAGAAGACCGGAACGTTCGGTGTCGATTCCCTTTGTGGTTGAGACAAGATTGCTTTCGGCTTCCTGGCTTGCGGCAATGATGACGCTGTCGCACGGATACAGCTTTTCCGTTCCATTCACCGGAACAACTTTTCCTTCTGCTGTAACTTCACTGTCCGCTAGGATCAGTCCGTCTTCGCGGATCTCCAGGGTGCATTTGTTCATCAGGAATTCCACACCCTCCAGCTTTGCATAGCTGGCTTCATACTGGCTGGCAGCGATCTTGTCTCTGCGGTTGACGCATATAACATGATGCGCACCGCCGCGTACCGCAGTACGGGCACAGTCCATAGCGGAGTTTCCAGTTCCGATGATCATTACGGTATCACCAAGATGGAAGGCTTTCGGACTTGCCAGATAATTGATCGCGTAACTGACATGTCCAAGACTCTCACCACGGATGTTCAGCCTTCTCGGCTTCCATAATCCGGCTCCTACAAATACACTCTGATATCCATCACGGAAGAGGTCATCGATCGTAATTGCATTTCCAATATAGGTATTCGGTCTGAACTCAATTCCTTTCAGCTCCAGATGACGGTAAGCAAAGTCATCCAGCACGCTGTCCGGAAGACGGAAATCAGGAATTCCGTACCGCATGACACCACCGATTTTGTCACGGCTGTCAAAAATCGTCATTTTATATCCATACCTTGCGAGAATGACCGCGATCGTAATCCCGGAAGGCCCGGCCCCGATCACTGCCGCTTTGCGTCCATTGGAGGGTGCCGGACCGGCTACCATCTGGTTTGCATAAGTGGTGGAGATGTAATTCTCAATGATTGAGAAGTGTACCGGGGTCTCCTTGATTCCGCGAACACAGTGGCCTTCGCATTGCTTTTCATGATTGCATACCAGCGAGCATACCGTTGTCAGCGGATTGTTTTCAAACAGCATCCATCCTGCGTCATTCAGTTTTCCGGCTTTCAGCAGGCGGATCACTTCCGGAATGTTTGTGTGAATCGGACATCCCTGCTGACAGCGGGGAACCTTACAGCCAAGACATCGGTTCGCTTCATCCATTACATGCAGTGCCATATCATCTGATCTCCTTCTCTTTTTAAAACTGCGCAGGTTCTCCCACGCAGTTCCTGGGGTTTAAATCGTTAAACGGATCAACGCTGAACACGCGCACCTGCGCCGCCCATTATCGCTTCCACTTCTTTCCGGTTCGCCATTGAGGTGTCACCCGGTGTTGTCATCGCCAGTGCACCATGTGCTGCACCGTAATTCACCGCAACCTCCGGATCGCCGGTTGTCATAAGACCGAATACGAGTCCGGACGCAAAGGAGTCTCCTCCTCCGACACGGTCGAGAATCTCAAGTCCGTCATAGCTCTTGGACATGTAGATTTCACCATCCGCATAACACATAGCCTTCCAGTCATTGACTGTCGCTGTCTTTACCGTACGGAGCGTAGTCGCAACGGCTTTCCAGTTCGGATAGGTCTTGACCGCCTCGTTGAGCATTTTCTTATAACCCTCAAGATTCAGCTCTTTGAGATTCTCATCGTTGCCTTCGATCTGGAATCCAAGACATGCGGTGAAATCCTCTTCATTGCCGATCATGACATCGACATACTTCGCAATCTCGCGATTAACTTCCTGTGCCTTTTCCTGACCGCCGATTGCGGACCACATGGACGGACGGTAGTTCAGGTCGTATGAAATCAGTGTACCGTACTTCTTCGCCGTCTTGATCGCATCGATAACCGTCTTTGAGGATGTCTCTGACAGTGCCGCATAGATTCCGCCGGTGTGGAGCCAGCGGGCACCGAGCTTGCCAAAGATATATTCGAAATCGAAATCCTCCGCTGTAGCTTTGGAGATAGCGGTATTGAAACGGTCAGAACATCCTACTGCACCACGGATGCCATAGCCGCGTTCTGTAAAGTTAATGCCATTGCGGCAGATTCTGCCAATTCCGTCTGTCTTCATCCATTTGATGAGCGATGTGTCAACGCCGCCCTGACAGATGAAATCTTCCATCAAACGACCAACTTCATTGTCCGCAAACGCAGTAATAACTGCTGTCTTCATTCCGAAGCATTTACGAAGGCCTCGTACGACGTTGTATTCTCCGCCGCCTTCCCATGCCCGGAATTCACGGGCAGTGCGGATCCGGCCTTCTCCCGGATCCAGTCTCAGCATAACTTCACCAAGACTTACTGCGTCATACGTATATGTTCCTTCTGGTTTTAAATTCAGATTCATACTCAGCCTCTGATCTCCTTTACCAAAGCTACTGCTTCTTTCGTCATTTCCTTGATCTTTTCAAACTCCCCAGCCTTGATCATGTCGCCTTTTACCATCCAGCTTCCGCCGCAGGCAACGATCTTGTTAAAACTCAGATAGTCTTTGAGATTTTTCGCACTGATTCCGCCGGTCGGCATAACTTTGACCGTTGTAAAGGCTGCTGTCATAGCTTTGATCGTTGCGACACCGCCGAACTGCTCCGCCGGGAAGAACTTCACAACGGAAAGTCCGCGCTTGACCGCCTGAATCATCTCGCTCGGTGTGATCAGACCCGGATAAACCGGAATATTCTTTTCGATGCAGTAGTCGACGACTTCCGGATCAAAACCCGGACTGACGATGAACTTTGCGCCTGCCGCAACTGCACGGTCGACCTGTTCTACGGAAAGCACCGTTCCGGCGCCCACACACATGTCAGGATATGCATTGCTCATCCGGCGGATGCTCTCTTCCGCCGCTGCAGTACGGAACGTAACTTCCGCTACCGGAAGCCCTGCTTCCACAAGCGCTTTTGCAAGAGGTTCCGCATCCTCCGCATTCTCCAGCACTACGACCGGCACAACACCGAACGCAGCGATCTGCTCATTCATTGATTCAAACATGTTTAGCCCTCTTCTTTCTTACTGCGGCTGTTTGCCAATATATGCAAGGATTCCTCCATCAACATAGAGGATATGACCGTTAACGAAGTTGGATGCGTCGCTTGCCAGGAATACTGCAGGTCCCTGCAGATCTTCTGGTGTGCCCCAGCGCGCTGCCGGTGTTTTTGCGACGATGAACTGATCAAACGGATGTCTGGAACCATCCGGCTGTTTCTCTCTTAACGGTGCTGTCTGCGGTGTGGCAATATAGCCCGGGCCAATGCCATTGCACTGAATGTTGTATTCTCCATATTCCGAGCAGATGTTCTTGGTAAGCATTTTGAGTCCGCCCTTTGCGGCAGCGTAAGCAGATACTGTTTCTCTTCCAAGTTCAGACATCATCGAACAGATGTTGATGATCTTTCCATGGCCCTTCTTGATCATGCCGGGGATAACCGCCTTGGAGACAATGAACGGTGCGTTGAGGTCAACATCAACCACTGCACGGAACTCATCTGCAGTCATATCAGTCATAGGAATGCGCTTGATGATGCCGGCATTGTTGACAAGAATATCGATGGTTCCTACTTCCTCTTCGATCTTCCTGACCATTTCCTGTACCTGAGCTTCATCGCAGACATTGCACACATAACCGTGTGCATCAATGCCTAATGCCTTGTAGTCTTCAATACCTTTTGCGTTCTTATCCGGGTTGAGGTCACAGAAGCAGATCGTTGCGCCAGCCTTGGCAAATGCCGAAGCGATCGCAAATCCGATTCCATAGCTTGCGCCTGTAACAAGAGCAACTTTGCCGTCTAATCTGAAATCTTTTGCATCAAACATAATCTTCCTCTTTCTATCCACTTGGTTAATAATTAGTTAACCGGTAAACTTATTATGAATGGCTTTTGCCTGTATTTCAAGTATTTTCAGACATTTTTATACTTTTTTTCGAGAAATTAAACCGATTTACTTTAGAGGTGCCGGAACACCCCTTCTGCACGCAACTTTTTCCGGTATTCATAGCCCAATTGTTCCGTATGAGATTCTCTTTCTGCCGATACAGACGGATCGGTATAATCCCCTGTCTTTCATCTGTCCCAGGTTGAAAACGGGGCAGATCAGAAATGATTGCCCGGATAAGCAAACGGGCGGGAGTCCTCACTGCTGCCCGCATTTCATTTCTTCTTTTTGATGTTCTTCCAGCAGCTTCTGATACCTCACGGCATCGATTGGTAACGACACTGTTTCCTTTGTCCAGGCGGAAAGATAGGCAACATTGCTCAGTTCCAGCGCACGAATGCCTTCTTTGCCCGGTACGATCAGAGATTCGTTATCTTCGATTGCTTTCACGAAGTTTTCAAGAATCCGGGGCTGTGACGTTTCATCAAAATCAAACGCTTCTTCCGTAACGGTTTCGGTAAGCTCTTCTCTCGCATTAACCAAAGCCGTTTCTGCGTATTCCGTTAAGTCCCTGTTGTACCGGTGAATCGAAAGACGGTTTCCTGTCAGAATCGCAGTTCCTTTTGAGCCACTGATCTCAAGACGCTCCTGCCGTGTTCCTTCGCCGGTCGAAAGAATGAAGAGACCGCTTGCACCACCGCTATAGGTGGTATACAGCACCGCCTCATCATCGACACGGAAGTCGTTGTATTTCCCGAATCCGATCCTGGCCGACAGCGTTTCCGGCATGCCGAATAACCACTGGTAAATATCGAGAAGATGCTGACCCTGATTTATCAGCATTCCACCTCCTTCCCCGTTCCAGCTGCTCCGCCAGGAACCGGAATGGTGATAATGAGCGGTACGGAAATACCGTGTGTTTTCCATGAGTACGCGGCGGATCGTTCCAATCTCCCCTGAATCAATCAGTTCTTTGATCCTTCGATAGGAAGGATAGGTGCGCTGATGAAACATCATGGTGAACACGGAATCACATTCCTGTTCCGCTTTCAGAAGCACTTCGCAGTCCGCGACCGAAATCCCCATCGGTTTATCAAGCATCAGATGTTTTCCACACCGCAGTGCCCGTTCCCCCATCGCCGGATGAAACCGGTGCGGAGTCGCGATAATCACCGCATCAAAGAGATCGGCATGTTCGTAGAGTTCGTCTTCGCTTTGAAATAAAGCAATCGTATCACCCGCGATCTCTTTCACCAGGGTGCGGCTGGATTCACTGCGCGCAACTGCCGCAGTGAAGATCAGCCCATGAACCTTTCCATCGTTTACAAATCTGAGATAATTGCGGCCCATCGTGCCAGTCCCGACCAAAGCGGCTCTGATCATGTCTTCTGTCCTCCGGTATTCCCCTTCATTGTAAGACAGACGCTTCCGTTTCTTTACGCTGTTTCGATTCACTGGAAGAAAAAAGGCATTCCCCGTTCAGAGTAATGCCTCAGTCGATTAACCGGTCAGAAAACACGGAGCTTTCCGTATCTGGTTCATTGTGTCAGAAAATTGTTCAGAAACTCCACTGCTGTTTTCTGGTGTACACCGCCTGCCGGGAATCCTGCATATATCGTCTCTCCCGCTTTGCCGTTATAGGCATAGTATTTAAACAGCACCGAGGTACTGTCGATCCGGATTCCGATCGGCACATTCTTCCAATACAGAATCCTGTCCTCCCCTACAGACGTCAGATCATCCGTATCCATAACGATCCTCAGATCATCGAACCAGTCCTGTTCGGCATACCGGTTCAATACATCTTCACCGGTAACCAACAGGTCTATATCACCGTTCATGACCATCGTGTACAGACGCTGTTCATCTTCATACCCGTACTTGATGAAGTTTACTTCATTCGTATCGGATGAAATGTAGGAAGAGCTGTCGATAATGATTTCTTCTTTCCGGGTGTCGATTGTTTCCTCCGCAAACGGCGTGACCATTTCTTCTGTGGACTCCTGCACGGCGGAGAAGTTGACCAGCACAACATATAAAGCGGTCTGCTTTCTTGAAAAATAGTTGTATAAAAGTGTCCCGGCCAGTCCGATCACCGCCAGAATGATAATTGTTTTCAGAAGATAATAGTCTTTAAAGTATTCGAGCTTTTTCGCAAATGGGGCATTCCGTATTGCTTCCCGCTCTTCCCTGAATTCACCCATGACAGGCATCGTGTATAACCTCCTGTTTTCAGCACGGCAGGCAGCTTCTGTCGTGTGCTAGAATGAAACCATCTTATTCCAGAAAGGATCTCCTATGTCTCCACTCCGGAACGCAATTGTGCAGAATGATATCGACCGGGTAAAAGAAATCCTGGCCGCGTCTCCTTCATCAATCCGTGAAGCTTCCGCCGGGCAGCCGCCGGTATCCCTTTTCGCTGCGGAACACGGGTCCTTTGAGATCCTGAAATACATTGTCGAATATTCGTTTGCCAGTCTCGATGAATACGACTCCCTGCACAGAAATATACTTTATTATGCCACGCTGTCAGGGGATATTCAAAAATGCAGATATCTCACGGAACGGTGCGGAATGTCTCCTCTTGAAGCCGATCAACATCTTATTACACCGTATGAGATTTCATATCAGCAGTTTCCTGACACGTTATATCCCTGCTTCCTGAGCCTTGTCGGCACACCGTATCCGGATATGTACCATAACCCGATACGTCGGGGCTTCTTTCCGGATCCTTCGATCGTCCGGGTCGGCGAGGATTATTACATGGTTAATTCCTCATTTACCTATTTTCCGTGCATTCCGATTTCTCACTCCAGAGATCTGGTACACTGGCGGATCATTGGTCACGCAATCACGGATCCTGCCTGGTCTGATCTGGGGACTCTCGAAAGCGGCAGAGGCTACTGGGCGCCGGATATCAGTTATGACAATGGTCGTTTCTATATCACAGCAACATACCGGCATAACGATACCGACACGGTATACAGAAGACAGATGGTGGTGTCTTCTGAGCATCCTGAGGGGCCGTATTCCAAACCGGTCTTTATCGATGAGGACGGAATCGATCCTTCGATCTTTCATGAAAACGGCAGACATTACATGTTGCTGAACCGCGGTGCAAGAATCTTTGAACTGAATGAAGACTGCACCCGAAAGATATCAGACGCATCCCTGCTGTATTACGGCTCTGACCGGCATGCGCCGGAAGGACCGCATCTTCTGAAAAAAGACGGATATTACTATCTGTTTCAGGCGGAAGGCGGCACCGGACCCGGACATATGGTGACCGTTTCCCGCAGCCGGACATTAATGGGAATCTATGAACCCTGCCCTTACAATCCGATCCTGCGGCAGAGTGATCCCCAGGCTGGTCTGCAGCGATGCGGACACGGGAAACCCGTTGAAACACAGGACGGCAGATGGTACATGGTTTATCTCTGCGGCAGATATCTTTGCGGACGTTACACTGTGCTTGGCAGGGAAACCGCACTGGACCAGATTACCTGGACAGCAGATGGATGGCCGATTGTAAACAGCCTGCAGGGTCCTTCGGTGATTGCACCGAACCCATTCCCAATATTCCGCGAAGAAAAAACCGAAGAAACTCCATTCCGTATGATTGAATGGATGACACCGCGGGAACCGCAGGAAGGCGCTGTATCCGTGACAGAAAACGGGATTCGGCTTCTTTCTTCTCCTTCCCCGCTGTCTACCGTTTCAAGCCGGAATCTGTTCCTGCACCGTCAGGAAAGCTTCCGTTTTTCAGCCGTGATCCGGCTGATGTTTCCGGCACTGGAACCCGGGGATCAGGCAGGTCTCATCTGCTATTACGATGAAAACACCTATGTCTTCTTCGCTGTCAGCTGTAAAGGAACACAGTATGCATGCAGTCTGTGCGAGCATATCGGAGATGAAACCATAACCCATCCGGAACACCGGCTGGATCATCCTTTGACTACATATGTTTTCCAGATGGAGACCGATGGATTAAAACGCTCCTTTTCGCTGCTTACGGATACTGGGGACATCCTGTGCAGCACAACGCTTGAAAACGTGTATTACCTCAGTGACGAAGGCATCGAAAAAGGGAAGCGTTTTACCGGTGCGACGTTTGGAACTGCGGCATACGGAAAGAAACAGTTCACATATTATCTTCAGTCCGCTTCCATACACAATCAGGATTGACAGGAGAGCCTCATGCGAATATCCAATAAAACGATTGACCGGATCTACTGCAACAGCATGGTCCGGCAGAGTGACACGCGGATGGAGGAAAACCATTCGCATAATTACTACGAAATTTATTATGTCGTCAAAGGCAATACAAGATTTTTCATCGACGACCGGCTGTTTGACCTGCAGGGAGGGGATTACCTGATCATCCCCCCGAACCTCGCTCACTATAACCGCTATATCCGGCAGACAACGCGTGTGAATATTTATTTTCGGGATACGGATGTCCGCAGGGGAAACAGCTATGTGATCAAAGATATGAAGGAACTCTTTCTGGCAAAGGCAGCGATGTTTCACACCCCCGGATCCTATCGGGACCTTCTGGAAAACATTATTGACAGGATGGTTCATGAAGATCCGATCAGCGATGAGAATACGGAAGTGATGCTGCAGCTGCTCCTGCAGGAATTCTTTGTTATTACAAAACGCTACTGTACCGCGAATACCGGATATTCCAGCCAGCTGGCCCAGGAAGGCGACATCACCATTCAGGAAGCTGCCCGTTATATCTCAGAACACTATTATCTGCCGATCACTCTGGACCTTCTTGCAGAAAAATATGAACTTTCTCCCTCGTATTTTTCCAAGCGATTCCATCTGATCACCGGAATGGGTATGAAAGAGTATCTCACCTATATTCGTCTGAAACACGCGGAAACTGAGCTGATGTCCACTTCTCATTCGATTGCGGAAATCGCAGAGAACACCGGCTTTTCCGACAGCAATTACTTCAAAGATGTATTCAAGAAGCAGTTCGGTCTTTCACCACGGAATTATCGTAAGAGCCGGAAAACCGACCTTGTAGAAAACAGTGAGCAGGCCGTTTCGGAAATTCCAAACGATGTCTGATTCCTAATCCGAACACTTCAGACAGATTGAAACAATGGCACGGCTGCAGATTACAAGATTGCAGGTTGATGAACAGATGTTTTTCTTTCTTGTCCAGTGGGCAGTCTTTCCTTTCGCACGTTATGTCTTAACGGATTCTTCCAGTTCAGGCTGTCTGTCAAAAAAAATGATCAGGCCGGGATTTCTCCCAGCCTTTGTTTGTTCTGTATTTGAGCGATTCGCTCAGTATCTCCAAAACCGTAATTTAGGTCATGCCTGAATTGGCTGCTGATCTGCCTGGCTGCAGAATTGCAGCTGTCTTTTACAGTTCCTTTACTGTCACAAAGAGAAATTCTGCAACTCCTTCTTCCGCATTTTTTCCCGCCAGAGCAAACAGTCCGGTTTTTGCTCCAACCCAGGTATGATCCGACGGCGTAAACCGGCAGCCACTGTCCTGAAACGGATTGTTTCCTGTTCGCCAGAACATCCGCAGCTCCGGTGTTTCGCAATTACGATTGCAGAAGTACAGATCATCTGCTTCTTTGTTCCGTATTATTACCTCTCCCTGTTCACTGACTTCCGCTTTCGAGGTACGGACAAAGATCATCCGGAAGGTCAGATTGGAAAGCTCACTTTCCGGGATATCAAACGACGCCTTGAGGATTTCTTTCTTATCCGCGTCATCGCCCTGGGATTCGATCAGGCAGATCCGGACTTCATGGTCTCTCTTTTGCACATGAAGCGAAGTATAGTTTCCACCCATCATCACGATGCCTGCCCGGTTTCTGTCGCAGAGGCGGGATGCATCTATCCGTACATCCATCCTAAATTCCGGCATGATCAGCTTCTGTGTCAGAACATTGGAGCTGTGCCAGATGATCGGGGTTTCTTCCTCTGATAGATTCATTGCTTTGAGGGCGATGCCGTTTTCATGTACCGGCTCTCCCAGCGGGGATCGTTTCAGATTACCCATCCATTGCCACTGCAGACCAATCCGATGATCGGTAAACAGATCCGAGCTTTCCAGATGTGCTGCCGGAAACCCTTCCACGGGAAGATCCCAGTTTTCTACCGGATTGCCGCATCCATCTCCATTGACATCCACACCGATCATGGGCCAGTCATCTTTCCAGGTCACCGGCTGTAGATGGCAGATCCTTCCGTAGAGTCCTCTGTCCTGAAAATGCAGAAACCATTCTCTTCCGTCAGGAGAATCAACGAGCGCTCCCTGATGCGGACCGTTGATTACGGTGTTCCCCTGATCCATGACGGTTCGGATCTCATACGGTCCGTGAATGTTTCTGCTTCGCAGAGCCGTCTGCCAGCCCGTTGTTACACCGCCAGCCGGAGCGAGAATGTAGTAATAGCCGTTTCGTTTGTAAACTTTCGGTCCTTCAATCGTGATTGCCGGATGGGCGGGATCGTTGCCATCAAAAAGAAACGAATCTTCCGAAACTGCCCGTGTACCATCCGGTGAGATTTCAAAGATTCCCAGGATGCTTTTAAAACCGATCCTGCTTTTCGCATATGCATGAATGATATAGGCACGTCCGTCATCATCCCAGATCGGGCAGGGATCGATAAACCCTTTGGCAGGTTTCACACACACCGGCTCTGACCAGGGGCCAAGAGGATCCGCGGCCTTCACCATATAGATTCCCTCATCCGGCATACCATAGTAGATCCAGTACATGCCGTCATGGAAGCGAATCGAGGGTGCCCAGATTCCTTCCGAATGCCGTGGCAATTCATATCGTCTACCCACCGCTTCACTGTCGTCATGGGGAATACCCTGAGTAGCATCTTCTGTAATTGTCTCAACTGCATAGGTCTTAAGCTGCCAGTTTACAAGATCATTCGAAACAAGGATCGGTAATCCAGGCATATAGTTAAAGCTCGATGCTGTAAGAATATACTGATCTTTGACCCGGATAACATCCGGATCGGAATAATCCGCGAACAGAACAGGATTCTGATATTTCATACATTAAACGCTTTCTTCAATACTGCGCAGATATGCCAGAGCAGCACGGGCATTTTCCGGTTTCGTGTTCTCCAGCGTCGCCTGAATAAACGGTTTCTTTTCTTTCGCAAATTTCAGAATCGAACGATAATCCATATCGCCGGTTCCCGCCGCCATGCATGTACGAACCCCGGTTTCCCGCTTATAGTCTTTGATATGTATCACGGCAATTTCCTTTTCCAGAAGCGTCATCGCTTCCGCAAAGACTTCCTCTCTTTGATCCTCGTTTTCTTCATCCAGCAGATTGACCGGGTCAAAGATGATGCGCAGATTCGGTGAATCAATCGCATCAAGCACTGTCCTTGCCCGCTGCGGAGAATACACAATATGCCGCCATACCGGTTCAATCGCAAGGATCACACCGAACCGCTCTGCATCCTTAACAACCGGCCTTAGATTTGTAATGAAAGTATCCAGTGCTTCATCAGAATGCGAGCGCTCCGGATCATATTTGTATTCTGTGTTTGGATTGCCGGTCTCTGTTCCGACTACCCCTGCTCCCAGCAATGAGGCAAACCGCAAATGCGCAGTATACTTCTCCTGATTCTTTTTCAGTGCCTCCGTATCCGGTGTCGCAAGGTTCAGATAATTACCCAGCACGGCAATATCAAGCCCGGCGTTTTCAAATGTTCTTCTCAGATACATTGCATAGCCGGGAGTCAGCGCAGATGGATCGTCAGTCATTCCCTGAATCTTGGAAAGTGCAAGATGGACACAGGTGAATCCCTGTGCCCGAACTTCTTTCAGCTGCTCCTCGAGCGGCAGTTTTTCCGCATCGTGAAGTCGCAAACCAAACTGAATCATAAATGTCAGCTCTCCTTATTATTTCAGAACTCTGTCCTCAATCGTGAAATCCTGAATTTCGGTTTCAACACCGTTGATCAGCACCGGATCAAGAATCTTTTCCCCATACAGGTGCAGACCGTTCACTTCCAGTTTTTCGGTATTCTTCAGCCAGAGGCTCTCCCCTTCAACCGGATCAAATCCGTCCATCATGACCGGAGTAACAGGAACCCGATCCTTCTTCGGATCATAATGTGCCTCGATATTTTCCAGGTGGATCTTTCCAATCTTTGACTCCGGCAGACCACAGGCGCAAACCAGACTAGCACTGACACCGGAACAGCTTACATCTTTCAGCGTAATCGTTCCGATTGACGGTGTCCGGTAGTCCCGTTCCATTTCCTCCTGGCTCTGCACATAACTGCTGTGACCATCCGGATCACAGAAATAATGCATGTTTACGGTAATTGGCATCCGGACATCCTCCATCCGGATATTCTCGAACACAAGATCTGTAAGAACAGAACGTTCTCCTCTGCCGCGGCGTGTCTTGATCCGAACACCTCTGTCTGTACCAATAAAGCGGCATTGGGAAACATGAACATTCCGGACTCCCCCGGCAATCTCTGAACCGATCGTTACCGAGCCATGCCCCTTTTCAAACAGACAGTTGCGAATCACGATCCGTTCCGACATCTGATGATGAGCGGAAGCCATATATAGTTTTCCGCTCTTGATCGCAACACAGTCATCGCCAACCGAGATCTTCGTTCCCAGCAGCAGAACATCCGTGCAGCTCTCCGGGTCAAATCCGTCGGTGTTCGGTGAATCATACGGATTCTGAATCGTCAGATTCAGAAACTTCATATCTGCAGAATAATACGGATGTACCGTCCAGGAAGGCGAATTCTTAACCGTAATACCCTGAACCGTCACGTTTCTGCACTGGTTAAAAAACAACAGACGCGGACGCCATGCGATCCGTTTGATTTTTCGGTCAATCCACCAGTCGGATACTTCGGCATTTCCGTTTACAGTTCCTTCGCCAATGATTGTAAGATTTTCTGTGCCAACAGCACTCAGGAGTGCCGCAAAGCAATCCAAAGGATTACCTTCCCAGGAGCCAAAGCTCATTTCCATCCCGTTGTCATAGATGTTACGAACCATTCCCGGCAGAACCGGATACTTCGTCCGGTCTGTTTCTCCCAGAAGCTCCGCATCCCTGTCAATCCAGAAGGTCATATCACTCTTAAGAAAAATCGATGAAGAGAGATAGATGCCCTTCGGCAGATATACCGTTCCGTCTTTGGGGCAGCAGGCGATGGCAGCCTGGATCGCAGCGGTATCGCTGGTGATTCCATCACCTTTCGCGCCAAAGGCCCTGACATTCAGAAGAATTGTCTCCTTTTTCGTGCGGAAGGTAACGGAAGACGGTGTTTCGTCCTCTTTCACAGTCAGCTCATATTCGGTATCGGGATCCAGCCCAAAAAGCGTGATCACGTTTTTTTCGGTTTGTTCTTTCTGCTCACCATTCAGATAAACAGAACATGGTGTACTTTCATATCTGTCGTCATTAATCCGCTCAACCGTCACACTTCGTACAGATACAGCAATTACACGAATACTCATAACTTATATCCTTTCTCCGGCTGTTCGGCAGCTACGCGTTTTCCTTTCGCAGCATTTCCGTATAGGCAAGCAGGAACGGTGCGACCCCCTTGGCTTCGTTTTCAACAACCGGCTCACTGAAGTAATAAGCCAGCGACCCGTCACGATGCTGCTTTCCGCCAAGACCTGCCACCAGGCAGATTCCGCCGAGCTTCAGGGTTCCATCCGGATTCTTTGACAGATACGTTTCACAGATACCGTCGAATGCTTTTTCTCCGATCTTTGCGTAACGAGGAGAAATAAACCCAAGCCGCACAGCTTTGAGAATCGCATAGGCGATCAGAGCTGTTCCGGATGTTTCCAGATAGTTTCCCTCCGCTTCCGGTTTATCGGGAACCTGGTAAAACATGCCGCTTTCATCCTGGAACGGAATCAGGGCATCTGCCAGATTCTCCAGCAGAGAGATCAGGTATCTCTTTTCATAGTAAAGCGACTCATCGCATGCCAGTGCGGTTTCGCAGAGCGCCAATGCGAACCATCCAAGGGAACGGAGCCAGAAATTCGGACTGCAGCCGGTTGCCGGGTCTGCCCAGTACATCTCTCTTGATTCATCGTATCCGTGATAATACAGACCTGTCGCTTCATCCTTCATATGCTTTTCAACATTTTTGAACTGATGAATGACATCGTTGCAGTTTTCCATGTTGCGGAACTTCGTCTCGTATCGCATGTAAAACGGCTCTGCCATATACAGTCCGTCCAGCCACACCTGATTCGGATAGATGTCCTTATGCCAGAAACTTCCTTCTTTTGTCCGCGGCATCGTATCCAACTGTGTACGGACAAGATCCAGAGCCCTTCTGTATTTCTCATCACCCGTTCGGTCATACAGAAAGAACAGGTTGCTTGCGGTATTGATGTTATCCAGATTGTATTCTTTCACGTTGTAGGTACGGATACTGCCATCTTCCTGTACGAAGTAATCAATGAAATCTTTCGCAAATTCATAGTAGCGATCCCTGCCTGTCATTTCATACAGTGAAAGCAATGCCGTAATCATACAGCCGTCGATGTAGTTCCACTTGTTGGGTTTCCCTTCGATAACAAGTTCCTTGTTCCACATCGGTTTCTCCGCACTTGAGTTGTCCAGAAGATATTCAATATATTCATCAATCTGTTTCCTGACTTCCGGTTTCATTCATTCTCCTCCTCTGCGGGTTCGATCGCAGTCTGTCCGGCTCCTTCATAACTGCTGAAGAGACCTCTGTATATCCTGGCACGGACGATGCCAGGTCCGGTGAAGCAGAATGCCAGGAATACTGGAATAACGGAATATCCGAACACCCAGAGAATTGCCAGCGGCACAAGATTCACGATTCCACAGATTATCGTACGGAACATGGACAATCCGTAGGCTGCCATTGCAAATGATGTCTTCAATGTACCGCCGATTGTGTTTTTATAGCGGGCAAGTACCGGGAAAACATACAGCGAGATCAGGTAGATCACCACGATCGCCGCGTACAGCAGAATGATGACGATTCCTGGGAACTGATCTCCCTGCATGCGGATAATACGCCAGTCTACAAACAGCACTGCAAACACGAACAGCATTATGATCCAGAGGATCATTGCCTGCCGGAAGTTCATTTTGAACGCCCGGAAATACTGTTCCATGATATCTCCCTCTTCACCTCTCACAAGCTTCTGCAGAACGTAATGCATTGCTGTCAGTGACGCGCCTGCTGTTACAACAGGCAGACACAGAAGAAGTGTCAGAAAATTCAGAATCATGAGGTTGGCCAGTATCCCAAGCCACATCATGAATTTTGATTCGGGTTTTAAGAAATCCATATACTGTTTTCCTCCTGTTAACGCATTCTGATCTGCAGGTTTTCCATTGTATAGAAGATCCCCTGTTTCTCCATCAGTTCCTTATAAGTTCCCCGTTCCGCGATCACACCCTGATCCATCACAATGATGAGATCCGCGTTCCGAATCGTGGAAAGGCGATGCGCTGTAATAAACGCGGTCCGGTTCTTTAAAAGTCTGCCAAGCGCCTTTTGAATCTCCTGCTCGGAGATGACATCCAGAGCGGAGGTCGCCTCATCCAGCAGGATCACTTTTGGATCACGGATCAATGCACGGGCAATGGCGATCCGCTGTCGCTGCCCGCCCGAAAGATTGGCGCCATGTTCTTCAAGCACTGTATCCAGACCATCCGGCAGCTCCTCAACAAGTGTTCTCAGATTTGCCGCATCAATTGCGTCGGAAATCATTTCCTCCGTAACATTCTCCAGTCCATAGATGATGTTTTCCCGCAGCGTCCCGGTAAACAGGAGTGGTGTCTGCGGTACGAATGAAATATATTTCCGGTAGGACTTACGGTCGATCTTTGCCATGTCCTTTCCATCGATTTCGATCTTTCCGCTTTCAGGTAGCATATACCCAACGATCAGAGACATCAGCGTTGTCTTGCCGGAGCCGGATTTTCCAACAATCGCAACTGTCGTTCCTGCCGGTACATCAAGACTTACATCCTTCAATACCATTTCATCCGATTCCGGATAAGCATATCCGACATGCTGGAAAGAATAATCTCCCTTTAATTCAGTCAGTGTTTCTTTTCCTTCGTTGATTTCCACATCATCGCTGGCCAGAACCTCACCGACCGATGTGATGGATTCGAGTCCCTTTGTGATGATGGGAAGCAGATTGATGATAGCTGTCACCTGATTGACGACCGTTGTAAAACTTGACTGATAAAATGTAATATCTCCAGCCTTGATCTTTCCATTTAATGCCATAAATGCAGTAAACCCGAGGCACAGGGCCTGAAAGACCTGAAACACTACCCATCCAACAGCACCAAAGTGCGATTGAATGATATCCAGATGATAGCCGTTATCTGCAACTTTCTCGAGCTGTGCGATCATTTTTCGGCGTTCCGCATCTTCCATCGCATGCGCACGGGTGGCCGGAACCATCTCCACCATCTCCATGACACGGGCTGAGGTCTCTTCCGTTTCCAGACGGTAATTCCGGTTGGCCAGTTTGATCCTTTTCCGGAAGGCGATGATTGTCAGTGAAGCAACCGGTGCCACAAGAATGAAGAACAGCAGAATTACCCGGTTTTTGAAAGCGGTGATCGTCAGTGTAATTATCACATTCGTCGTAATATTGATCAGATTGACGAACAGCTGGGAGGACATCATCTCGATTGCGTCCACATCCCGTATTATTTTGGACTGCAGTTTTCCCGACGGCATTCGGATGTGATACAGAATCGACAGCTCCGAAAGCTTTTTCACCAGTGCTGCCCGCAGTCCGGCTTCTGTCTGCCGGGTAAGCTCGCTCTTATATTTTGTATGAATATAATTCGCCGGCAGATGCACACACAGCAATCCAAGCCAGATTCCAACATTGAGCATGACTGTGCGCATAGCCGCTTCGCCGCCTTCCAGAACTCCGTTGATCACATTCGCAATCAGCAGCGGGGTCAAAAGTGCCGGCGAATGCTTGATCAGGTAGAAAATGAAGCTGATCAGAAACCGGTGATACTGTCCTTTGTACATACTGAAGAGAACCAGCAGAGGTTTATCTTTATATCTCCGATAATTTTCCGCAAAGCTCTCATATCCGCTGTGCGCAAGTCTGTTCTGTTTCATTTGTTTTTTTTTAATCCTGTTTTTCGTTCTGAAATGCATCGAGGTTCAAAGAAGGATCACTGAACGGCTTTCCCGTTTTCTCAACCATATAAGGTTCTTCCGCAGCAGCTTTGTCTTCGTCAATGATCTTCGCGTTTCGCGGAACCAGCAGGTCGCTGTACGGGCTGCCAAGTGCCAGCAGTCCATCGGCAATAAACCCGGCCATAATGACTGCACCTCTCACCTGCAGATGGGAATTATCTTTCGGATATACATACAGCTCGCGGGAAGCAAATTCTCCGAGCTTTGCCAGATACTCCTCGGACTTCTGGGTCATTTCGATAAACGGAATACCCTCCTGTTCCGCCAGCTCCTGCGCAGCTTTCGGGTATTCACCGTGGCTGCCAGGCAGAAAAACGCCGGACTCATCAAACAGTCGTCTTGCGACAGAAGAGATAATGACCGGATGCGCTCCTTTTCGAATGGCAGTATCTGCCATAAGTTTCAGATTTTCCTGATATGTTCCAAACGCATCAGCATAGCGCTCCGTGTCATACATCTTCTGGTCATTATGACCAAACTGAATGAACACAAAGTCTCCTTCCTGCATATACGCTTCCGCTTCCGCAAGTCTGCCCTGATCGATAAATGATTTCGTGCTTCTTCCATTAATTGCGAAGCTTCGCACAAACACATCATCCTTCACATACCACAGCAGTCCCTGCGAAAGACCGGTCTGCGGATAGGTTGCGATATGATTCCACGTGACGGTGCTGTCACCCAGATAAAGAATTCTGTTCATACGTTATCTCCAAAAATGATGAAGGACAGGAGGGCAATTGCCCTCCTGCCCTGTTTCCGTCACAAATTCGTCACTTCTTTCTGTGAACTTACGACAGTGTTTTTTACTCTTTAACTGCGCCTGCGTTAATACCGGTAACGAAGTATTTCTGCAGGAATGGATACGCAACCATAAACGGCAGGATCGCACATACGATTGATGCGTAATAGAGCGTATTCTGAGATACCTTGTAAGCGGTCGTCGGAGTATCACCGTCCATGATCATGACACGCAGCTGATACTGGAAGTTGACCTGGGTCGGATTTGTAATATAAATCTGCACGTTGGAATAGTCGTTCCAGATAGTGACTGCAAACATCAGACCAATCGAAGCCAGCGCCGCCTTGGAAAGCGGGAGAACGACTTTGTAGAAAATCTGCATCGGTGTGCATCCGTCAAGTTCTGCAGCTTCGTACAGGGAATTCGGGATGCCTTCGAAGAAGTTCTTCATAAGAACGAGGTTGTATACGTTGATTCCGTGCTTTACAACAAGGATCCACATACTGTCTACAAGATGCAGACGCTTCATGACCAGGTATTCCGGAATCATACCACCGGAGAAGATCATGGTGACAAGCAAGAAGTAGGAGAAGAAGCTTCTTCCCGGCATATCGTACTGGTTCAGTACATAACCACCGAGGGTTGCCATTGCCAGACCTACCAGTGTTCCAACGACTGTTGTTACAACCGAGTTCACGAACGGGCGGAACAGTTTCGCTGTGGTGAGGATTGTCTGATAACCGCCTAATGTAAAGTCTGTAGGCCAGAGCTGGAACTTGTAGACGCCGACCGCGTTGAAGGAGTCGGATACGACCTTCCAGATCGGAATAATAATGATCAGGGAAAGGAGTGCGAAGACGATATAGAGGATAACGTCAAACATTGTCGTTTTCTTTTTCATCTTTCAACCCTCCTTACATAATGCCGCGTCCGCGGATCCGTTTGCTGGCGTAGTCACTGGCAAGCATCAGCACGCATCCCACCAGGGATTTGAACAGACCGACAGCTGTTGTATAGCCGTAGTCCGGAATCGCTGTAAGGAATGTCTTGCGGTAGATGTAGGTGGAGATAACATCGGAAACCTCAAGAACGCGCGTGTTGTACAGAACGAATACCGGTTCGAAGATATTCAGAACCTTCGCAAGGTTCAGAATCAGT